>JAEZBF010000054.1 GCA_023427545.1 Pseudomonadota bacterium | reverse complement strand
GATTAGGCGCTTTCAGTAGCCCTCATGGTGAGCTTGTCGAACCACGAGGGGGGCGTGGCACATCACACCATCGGCTGCCGGTAGTCGGCGCTGTAGTGCCCCGTCAGCCCGTGCTCGAGCTGGCGTTCGATGTCGGTCAGCAGTGAGCTTGCGCCGAAGCGGAAGAGGTGGGGCTGCAGCCAGTGGGTGCCGAGCTCTTCCTTCATCAGCGCCATGTAGTCGAGCGCGAGCTTCGCCGAGGCGATGCCGCCTGCGGGCTTGTAGCCGATCTCGATGCCGGTCTCCTCGTGGAACCAGCGGATCATGCGGATCATCGCCAGTGAGGTCTGGAGGTTCGCGTTGACCTTTTCCTTGCCGGTCGAGGTCTTGATGAAATCGGCGCCCGCCAGCATGCAGACCAGCGAAGCCTTGGCGACGTTGTTGAGCGTCGCGAGCTCGCCGGTGCCGAGAATGGTCTTGATGTGCGCATCGCCGCAGGCGGCGCGGAAGGCCTTCATCTGGTCGTAGAGGGCCTGCCAGTTGCCGTTCAGCACCATCTGGCGCTCAATGACGATGTCGATCTCCTTCGCGCCAGCGGCCACGGAGGCCTCGATCTCGGCGATCTTGGTTTCGACTGGCGCGAGGCCATGAGGGAAGGCGGTCGAGACCGCGGCGACGGGGATGCCGGTACCCTTGAGCGCCGACACCGCCGTCGGCACGAATGCGTGGTAGACGCAGACGGCGGCCGGCACGATGTTGAGCTCGCTCGCGCCAAGCCCTTCGAGGATGTCATCGCGCACCGGGTGCCGCGCCTTGGCGCAGAGCCGCTCTATGCGGCCGGGCGTATCGTCTGAATTGAGGCTGGTGAGATCCATCAACGTGATGGCCTTGAGCAGCCATGCTGATTGCCATTCCTTCTTGACCGTGCGCCGCGTGCCGATCGTGGAGGCACGCCGCTCCAGTGCCGAGCGGTTCATGCGGATGCGGTCGATCCAGCCCAGGTCGAGCGGGAAGCCGGGGTTGCGCTGATGGCCCGGATCAGGCGCCTTGGCAGCCGAAGGCGCGGGCGGCTTTTCGACGGCACGCAGGTTCATGATGCCTCTCCTTGCCGTCCCCTTCGCCGTCTGGTGCGGCGATTTCGGGACACTGCCGCATTATCTGCCAAGAAACTCAGGACCGAAAGAGTGCGGCAGCAGCTCGCCGATCGTCTGGACCAGCGGTTCTCCCTCGATGCCGTGCGAGATGATCACGGTGGCGTGCGTCGAGAATTCGCGAATGCGCTGGCGGCAGCCGCCGCAGGGCGTCACCGGCACGGTGCCCGGACCGGTGACGTAGATGCGCACAATTCGCTTGCCGCCGCCGGCGATCATCGCAGCAATCGCGGAGGGCTCCGCGCAATTGCCTACCGGGTAGGCGGCGTTCTCGACGTTACAGCCGGAATAGATCTTGCCATCGTCGGCAAGGATAGCGGCGCCTACGTGGAAGTTGGAGTAAGGCGCGTAGGCCCGTGCGCGAACCGCCTCGGCGGCGGCGAACAGGTCGGCGTCGGTGACCGCCATCAGCGCTCCTTGGTATAGGGGAGGCCGGAGGCCTTGGGCGCCACGGCGCGGCCGATGAAGCCGGCGAGCAGGATGATGGTGAGCACATAGGGCAGTACCTGGATGGCCTGCACCGGGATTTCGCCGATGACGTCGAACCTGACGCCTTGCAGGCGGAACTGCAGCGCATCGAGGAAGCCGAACATGAAGCAGACTGCAAGCGCCGGCCACGGCTTCCACTTGGCAAAGATCAGCGCCGCGAGCGCGATGTAACCGCGCCCGGCCGACATATTGTTGTTGAACCCGGCCGACTGGGCGATCGAAAGATAGGCGCCGCCGATGCCCACAAGCACTGCGGTGATCACCAGCGCCTGGTAGCGCAACCGGCTGACGGAAATGCCCGCGGTGTCGATCGCCTTGGGGTTCTCGCCGACTGCGCGCAGCCTGAGACCGAAGCGCGTGCGGAACAGCACCCAGGCGGTCACCGGCACTGCAATGAAGGCGAAGTAGGTGATGATGTTATGGCCCGAGATCAGCTCCCAGTAGACCTGGCCCACGAATGGCACGTCCCTGACCTGGTCGGCGAAGGGCAGCGTGATCGGGTTGAAGCGTTGATCGCCCGAGAGCTGGGGCGTGTAGCCGCCGCGGTGGAACCAGCTCTGGCCGAGAAACGTGGTCAGCCCCGCCGCAAGGAAGTTCAGCGCGACGCCTGAGATCGTCTGGTTGCCCTTGAGGTTGATCGAGGCGAGCCCGTGGATTGCCGAGAACACCAGCGCGGCGCCGACGCCGGCAAGCAGCCCGATCCAAGCGGAGCCGACCACCGCCGAGGTCGCGGCGGCGGCGAAGGCCGCGGCCAGCAGCTTGCCCTCGAGGCCGATGTCGACGATGCCGGCGCGCTCCGAGTAGAGGCCGGCGAGGCAGGCGAGGAGCAGCGGCACGGCGAGCCGCGTGGTGGAGTCGAGGATGAGGACGAGGTCGGTGAAGTTCATCAGCCCGCTCCTGGCCCGCGCGTAAAGATCCGCGCTAGCGGCGCCCGCAGCATGTCGCCCATGGCGCCGGTAAAGAGGATGACCAGCGCCTGAATCGTGACGATCATCTCGCGCGTAATTCCCGGCATCTGAAACGCCAGCTCCTGCCCGCCCTGGTAGAGCGCGCCGAACAGCAAGGCGGAGAGCGCGACCCCCACCGGATGCGCCCGGCCCATGAACGCCACGGCAATGCCCACGAAACCGGCGCCGCCGACGAAGTTGAGGATCAGCCGGCCCTGTACGCCGCCGACATTGTTGACCGCCACCATGCCGGCAAGCGCACCGGCCATGGCCATGACGATCATGATCATCTTCTCGTTGGAAATGCCGGCGTAATTCGCCGCAACCGGGTTGTGACCGAGCGCGCGCAGCGCGAAGCCGAACTTGGTCCGCCAAACAAGCCAATAGACCACCACCAACGCGACTAGCGCGAGAAGGAAGGTGATGTTGACCGGTGAGTTCTTGAACAGATCGAGGAACAGCCGCAGCTGGGGCACGCGGGTGATCTGCTCGAGCGGCGCGCTCTCGTCGGAATTGACGCCAGCGGGCTTGAGGATGCGGGTGATGAGGTAGCTCATCACCGAAACGGCGATGAAGTTGAAGAGGATTGTCGTGATGACGACGTGGCTGCCGCGCTTGGCCTGCAGCCACCCCGGGATGAAGGCCCAGAACGCGCCGAAGAGCGCACCAGCGATGATCATCAGCGGGAAGACCAGCGCCCAGTGCATACCGTTGAGCGCCAACCCGACGAGGATCACGCCAAGCCCTGCGATGTAGGCCTGCCCCTCCGGCCCGATGTTGAAGAGGCCGGCGTGATAGGCGATCGCCACCGCAAGACCGGCAAAGATGAAGTCGGTGGTGTAGTATAGGGTGTAGCCGAACCCGGAGCCGTAGCCGAAGGCGCCGTAGAGCATGATGCCGACGGCATCGAGCGGGTTCTGCCCCACAGAGAGCACGATGAGGCCGCCGACCAAGAAGGCGAGCACAACATTCAGGAGCGGCAGAAGGGCGATATCCACCCAGCGCGGCAATGGCGTCATGGCGAACCGTCCTCATCGAGCCCGACGCGCGGCCCGCGCTCGACGAGCGCCTTTTCGACCTGGGTCTCGTGGGGGCGAAGCGTGCCCGGCCCGGCAGCCGGTACAGCGCCTGCATGGGCGCCGGTCATCAGCAGGCCGAGCTCGGTCTCATCCGCAGTCGCGGGATCGGCTTCGCCCACGATGTGACCGTCGAAGAGCACAAGGATGCGGTCGCTGAGCGAGCGGATTTCGTCGAGTTCGACGGAAACCAGCAGGATCGCCTTGCCCGCGTCACGCATCTTGATGATCTGGTTGTGGATGAACTCGATTGCCCCGATGTCGACGCCTCGCGTCGGCTGGCCCACGATCAGCACGTCGGGATCGTGCTCCATCTCGCGGGCGAGGACGATCTTCTGCTGGTTGCCGCCCGAGAAGTTCGCGGTCTTGAGGTCGAGGTTGGGTGGACGGATGTCGAACTTGGCGATGTAGTCCTGCGCATCCTTTCGTGCCTGGGCGATGTCGAGGCCGAGACCCTTGCCGTACTCGACATGATAGCCGAGGATCGAGTTCTCCCACTCGGTGAATGTGGTGACGAGACCCATGCGGATGCGGTCCTCGGGCACGTGCGCAAGGCCGGCGGCGCGGGCGCGCGCGGCCCCATCATCGCCCTCGAGCGAAAGGGGCGTGCCGTTGAGACGCACGGTGCCGCTCTGCTGGTCGCGCATGCCGGAGACGGATTCCAGAAGCTCGGACTGGCCGTTGCCGGCAACCCCCGCAATGCCCACGATCTCGCCGGCGCGCACGGCGAAGCTGATGTTCTTGACTCGAGGAATGCCGAAATCGTCGGTGACGACGAGGTTCTCGACCTCAAGCAGGACTTTGCCGGGCCGTGCCGCTCCCTTCTCGACGCGAAGGAGCACGCGCCGGCCGACCATCAACTCGGCCAGCTCCCCCGGCGAGGTGTCCGCGGTCCGCAAGGTCTTGACCATGGCGCCCTGGCGCATGACCGAAACTTCATCGGTGATGGCCATGATCTCGCGCAGCTTGTGCGTGATGAGGATGATGGTCTTCCCCTCCTCGCGTAGGGTGCGGAGGATGCGAAAGAGGTGGTCGGCTTCGGCGGGCGTCAGCACGCCGGTCGGCTCATCGAGGATGAGCGTGTCGGCGCCGCGATAAAGCGCTTTGAGGATTTCGACGCGCTGCTGCTGGCCGACGGAGAGGTTCTCGACGATGGCGTCGGGATTGACCTCGAGGCCGTAGTCTCGCGCCAGCCCCTGCAGTTGGATACGCGCCTTGTCGAGTGTTCGGCGCAGCAGCGGGGAGTTCTCGGCGCCGAGGACCACGTTTTCGAGAACCGTGAAGTTGTCGACCAGCATGAAGTGCTGATGGACCATGCCGATGCCAAGCCTCAGCGCGTGGCGGCTGTCGGTGATCTTGTGCGGGACGCCGTTGACCCGGATCTCACCGGAATCGGCGTGGTAGAAACCGTAGAGGATCGACATCAGCGTCGACTTACCGGCGCCGTTCTCGCCGACGATGCCGTGCACGGTGCCGCGCCGGATCTTGAGGTGGATGTCGCGGTTGGCGTGAACCGGGCCGAAGTGCTTGTTGATGCCGATCAGTTCGATGGCGAGTGAATCCGCAGCGGCCCCGGAGGGCCGCTGCGTGGGATCGTTGCCGGCTGGGCTTGCCATCGGGCAGGTCGGCCCGAAATCAGACCGGGCAGGACTTGTCGGTGCGGAAGTCGTGAACCTTTACGGCGCCCGACTTGATGTCGGCGGTCGCCTTGTCCACGGCCGCCTTCATCTCCGGCGTGATCAGTGAAGCGTTGTTGTCGTCGAACGCAGCGCCGACGCCTTCCTCGGCGAGGCCGAGAACGATGAGGCCGGGCGTCCAGGTCCCGTTCTTCTCATCCATCATGGCGTTGTAGGTCGCGACGTCGACGCGCTTGAGCATCGAGGTCAGCACATGGCCGGGGTGGAGGTGGTTCTGGTTGCTGTCGACGCCGATGCCGAACTTGCCGGCATCCGCGGCAGCCTGCAGCACGCCTGCGCCCGAGCCGCCCGAGACCTGGTAGATGACGTCCACGCCCTGATCGAGCTGGGACTTGGCGACTTCGGTCGCCTTGACCGGGTCGTTGAAGGCCTCAAAGCCGGTGCCGACATAGGTCTCGAGGACCTCGATGTCGGGTTTCACCGACTTCGCGCCCTGCTTGTAGCCACAGGCGAAGGCTTCGAGCAGGTCGAAGTTGAACGCCGGCACGACGCCGATCTTGCCCGATTCCGACTTCATCGCGGCGAGGATGCCGACGAGGTAGCTGCCTTCCTGCTCCTTGAAGACCACCGAACGGACGTTGGGCAGGTCGACAACCGTGTCGATGATCACGAAGTGCGTGTCGGGGAACTCGGGGGCGACGGTCTTGAGCGCGGTCTCCCACGAGAAGCCGGGAACGACGATCGGGTTGGCGCCGCGGGTCGCGAACTGGCGGATCGCCTGCTCGCGCTGGGCGTCGCCCGAAATCTCGAGGTCGCCGTAGTTGCCGCCGGTTTCGGCCTTGTACTTTTCAGCGCCGTTGTAGGCGGCTTCGTTGAACGACTTATCGAACTTGCCGCCGCCGTCGTAGATC
Organism: Pseudomonadota bacterium; assembly: GCA_023427545.1. Classification (GTDB taxonomy): domain Bacteria; phylum Pseudomonadota; class Alphaproteobacteria; order Rhizobiales; family Devosiaceae; genus JAEZBF01. The sequence continues at coordinate 4,885 of JAEZBF010000054.1, read as the reverse complement.
AGCGCCGGGTCGGCAAGAGCCGCACCGGTCATCAGCGCGACGAGCGCCACGCCCGAGGCAAGCTTTGTCAACATCTTGGTCATTGAGGACTCCCTGTTCCGCGACTGAAGCTGCGGGCATTCGCCCCGCGCCCGCGCGTTGAGGCGAATACAATCTTGCAAACGGTGGCGCGGCAAGAGGGAAAACGGGCAACTTTGCCCACTTGGTCAAAAAGCGGGCAACGCTCAGCGTGCTGACGGGTGTCACGCCTCCCGCGGCAGCGGGGTCACTGTGGTGCCCATCGCGGCGCCGATCCGCTCGAAGAAACCGTCGATCAGCCCCTGGGCTCGATCACCGACCATCGCCTTGCCCATCTTGACCAGCGAGCCATCGGCCTGCCCCTGCGCGGTGAAGCTCAGCTCGGTACCTTCGCCCGAGTCGCTGAGCACGATGTCGGCCGCCGCATGGGCCATGGCCAGCAGCTTGCCGCGGCCACGACCGGAGAGGGTATAGCGTTCGGCCGGAACGACGTTCAGCAACTCGAGGTCACCGGTCAGCGTCGGCTCCATAAAGCCGAGATCGACCTTGATCTCGACGATGAGCGCGTTCTCGCCGGTCCACGCGATGCGGCGGCACCCTGGAATTGCGGCCTTCAGCACCTCCGGGTCGTTGAGTGCCTCCCAGACGCGCTGGCGGGGTGTTGCAAACAGGTATCGGCCGCCGAACTGCATGTATGGAACCTCTTTACAGGTTGATGCGTTTGAATCAGTTTGCTCGTTGTAATGGGGCATTACGCAACGGGCATACGCCTTTGCCAGATCCTGGCAGGGCTTCTTTTCATAGCGGTTTCTGGAGCCGTTTGGGCTCAGGAAACGGCCTCGCTCGACATTTGGCAGGGATATCGCGCCACGGCGGAGATCGCACTGCCCTTTGCCGCTGTTGCGCAAACCGCCGCTGTCCAGATCGAAGCGACTTACGTCCGCGAGAACGAGACCTCGCTTGGCGCGCTGACCACGGTACTGACGGCCGAGTCTCCAGTGGTCACCGATCATGCGCTGCTCGATGCCGACTCGCGGCTGATGCAGATCGAAACCTGCCGGCGGCAGGGACTTGAGGTCTGCCCGATCCTGACGATCCACGGCAGCGGATCAGGCTTCATCGACAACGGCCGGAACCTTTACACCTGCCGGCACGTGGTGGGCGACTGGCCGCTCGCTGCTTCGCTGCTCAACTCGGTGCCGCTGCAGGACATCATCGCCCCGCTGATCATTCGGGATCGCGGGGGCGCACTGCTCTACAACACAGCTTACTCGACCAATATTCTGCGCTTCGACCTGCTCAACGACGATCCGCGGCTCGACGAGGAGCGCATCCTGCGCTACCGCGCGCTGGGTAGCCGCTCCCTGCCGAACCCCAAGGTCAGCTTTTCGGAGACCCTGCAGTACCTGCTCAAGGCGTCCGATTTCCTCGGCATGAAAGCCGACGGCGACCTGATCGATCCAGTCCCGCTGGAAAGAGCTCCGAACATTGCGCCGGGCGACGTCTTCTATCTCTCTGGCTTTCCTTCGGACAGCCAGATTGCGCCGGCGCACATCGACGGCCTGCCCGACCGACTGCTGGTCTCCTCGGTGCTCAAGACCAAGATTTACTCTTCTTCCCTGCCCCTGCTGATGGCCGAAGGCCTGCAGCGGCCGGGTGGCAGCGGCGGTATCGTTACCAACGCGGCCGGGGCTGTCATTGGCATGAGCTGCTTTGCAGACAAGGCTAATGCCTACGCCTTCGCCTTCGATGCCGGCGCCCAGGAGCAGTTCTGGGGGCAGCTCAAGTCGAGCCAGTTCAAGGACGTCTTCGTCGACCTTCCCGTCGAGGCGGCGGCCCGCAACTAGGCCAAGCCGCCGCCCAATAAGCTTTTGGATCGAGAATGCGGGGGCACCTGCGGCTTTTTCGCACCAACCCTCCCCTAAAAGCATGCCCGCCGCCGACGCGCCGTTGCCTTGCCCTTTCGCCGCCGAAAAAATGCACCACATCGTGATCCAGTTGCGGCCGGCGGCGTTATCAGCAGCGCTCGACTCCGGCAGCGTGATCCGCTGACGCCACAATAACAAGGACATGCCGATGGCCACGGAAGTCATGGACAAGCCCCTGCAGTACCTCGACCGAGCCGTTGGAGCGATCAAGGAGATCGGATTGTGGCCGGCCGAGGTGGGCGAGCAGCCGATCACGGCACTGCTCAAGGAAATCACCGGCCTCGACGAGAACAAGGTGATCCTCGTCGGCCGTACACTGACGCAGGCGAGCGCCTTCAACGAGGTCGTGCGCAGTCAGGTCGCGGCGATGAACGTCGGCGAACGCTATGAAGACATCACCAACGGCTTCAACTCGATCCGCGACGACGCCAAGGGCATGGTCGATCAGCTCGATGATGGCAAGATCGACTTCGTCGAGAGGGTCCAGAACGTCTGGATGAAGGTTTCGCGCGGCGATATCGCCCAGCGGTTCGACCGCATCCGCAACACCTACCTCTCGGTTTCGAAAGACACCAAGGACCAGATCGACCGCGAGCACACCATCCTCGAGGCCTACCGCGACTTCCGTGGAGCGCTCAAGCAATCCGAGGTGATGGCGCTCGAGATCCTGCAGATTGCCGAGGGCAAGCTGATGGAGCGCAAGAATGCGCTGCAGACGGCTGCAGATGCGCTCGCAGCGTTCACCGATGGCACGCCCGCCGATCGCGCAAGGCTGGAGCTCGAACGTGACGAACGGCTGCGCGATTTGCAGAACGAGGAGCGGCGTTACCAGATCGCCAAGGACCTCTCGGACAATCTGACCATCGCCTACTCGACCTCCGAGGTGGTGATGGCCCGTCTGCTGCAGACGACGACAGCCAAGGAACGCGTCTACCAGCAGTCGATCTCGTTCTTCTCGACCAACGAGACCGTGCTGACTGCCCTCTCGGCCTCGTTCACCGGCATGTTCGGACTGCACGAGTCCACTGAGACGCTCAATGCCATGAAGGAGGGCATGAGCAAGAGTCTCGAAACGCTCTCCGAGATCGGCGATCGGGTCGGGGACGCCGCGCTCAAGGCGGGCTACGGACCCACCATCCGCGCGGACGCGGTCAAGAAGCTGGTCGACAGCGTCATCAACTATCAAGACCGCTCGCGCGCGATCATCAACGAGATGCGCGTGCTCGCCACCAAGAATTCCGCCGAGATCCGTGACGCGGTGGAGGACGGCAAGCGCCGACTCGCAACGCTAGCGGCGGAGGGCAACGCCCTGCTCCTTGAGCAGAGAAAGGGCTAGACGGAGCCGCGTGAGCACCACCTCGGCCACTACCGCTCCACTCGACGACGTCATGCTGGCGATGGACGTGGTGGACACGCTCCGTCACCGCCAGGACCTTGTCGCGCGCGAACTCGACAGCGAGGCACGCGAGAAGCAGCTCATCGAAAAGCTTCGCTCGATCTACCACGACCAAGGCATCGAGGTGCCGGACCACATCCTCAAGGAGGGCGTGGCGGCGCTCGATCAGAGCCGGTTCGTGTACACGCCGCCGGCACCAAGCCTGCAGACTACGCTGGCGCGCCTTTACGTCTCGCGGAAAACATGGGGCCGTGGCGCCATCGCGTTTCTGCTCGTCGTGGTCCTGGGTCTGGGCGGCTACTTCCTCGGCTACAAGCCCTACGTAGCCGCCCAGCGGCAGGCTGCGCAGGTCGAGCTCAGTGAGACCCTGCCTGGCCAGATGGATGCCCTCTACGAGACGATTTACCAGGAGACCAAGATCCAGCAGGCGGCCGTCGAGGCCGAAGAGCTGGTCCGGCAGGGCAAGACTGCGGCCTCCGAGGGCAATCGCGCGGGCGCGCTCACCGCGATCCGCCGTCTCACTGAAATCCGCGACACGCTGCGACTACGCTACGTCCTGCGAGTGGTGAACCGGGAGGGCGAGAAGTCAGGCTTCTGGACATTTCCAGAGATCAATACCGAGGCGACCAACTACTACCTCGTGGTTGAGGCGCTCGACCCTGACGGCAATGTCCTCAGCCTGCCGATCCAAAGCGAGGAGACCGGGCAGACGGAGACCGTCAAGGTCTGGGGGCTGCGCGTGCCGGAGGCGGTCTACCAGCAGGTTGCTGCCGACAAGATGGACGACGGGATCATCCAGCAGAACCGCGTCGGCCAGAAGGAGGACGGGTTCCTCGAGACTAACTACTTCGTGCCCGTTCTCGGTGGGGCCGTGACCCGGTGGTAATATGACCCTTTCCGGACCCGAGGCCCTGCGCTCGCTCGAAGAGGCGCTGCGCGACGTTCGCCGCGAAGAAGACGAGATCAGCAAGCGTCTGGCTCGCAGTGCCGAACTCATCGCACGCACCCGGGAAACCGAGGGCCAGCTGTTCCGCAAGCTCGCGCAGGTGCGGCTCGATCCAGCGACGCAGGAAGACCTCAGCGGCCGTTTGAGCAGCGCAGAGTTGAAGGCGCGGGCGGTGCAAAAAGCGCACGGAACAGCGCTGACACAGGCCGAGCAGGAGCTTGCCGAGCTCGACCGTACCTTGTCGGAGCTCAGCACGAGCCGGTCCGAAACACTGAAGCTGATCGCGCAGCGGCAGGACGAGATCGAGGCGGTGCGGCAGCGCATTAAGGTGCAGCTCCATCAGGACGCCGGCTACACGGAGCGCCGGGCCGCCGCCGAGGAGCTGGCGACAATCGCCGCCAGCGCCGAGGAGAAGACGACCCAGGCGGAGGCGGATCGCGAGCAAAAGGGCCGACCTTACCGCGACGATCCGCTCTTCATGTACCTCTGGGAGCGGGGATACGGCACGCCGCAGTATAAGACGGGCAACATTACCCGCATGCTGGACGGCTGGGTCGCCCGGCTGATCCGCTTTCAGCAGGCACGGCCAAACTACGC
>JAEZBF010000052.1 GCA_023427545.1 Pseudomonadota bacterium | reverse complement strand
TGCGGGATGACCCATTCAGGGAGGGCGTTCCGGAACTTGTCAGGCGCGTACATACCGCCCAGGGCGCAGGCGGCCGACAGCACCAGGCTCACCGCCAGCAGCAGACCAGTGGCAAAGCGCATGGGCTGGGTCGCCGGGATTGCGAAGCAGAGGGCGAGGCCGAGGAAGGGCAGCATTGGCACGATGTGGCGCGGGCCGGTGGACCAGCCGCCGTTCCAGTAGTGATAGCTGGAGTTGATCAGCAGGTAGGAGAGCGCTGCGAAGACGATGAGGCCCGCGAGCACCTGGGTCGCGGGGCGTGCCCACATGCGAGTGAGACCGAGCGGGACGAGCAGGAGGATCGGCGAGAGCGGAAGCAAGCCACGGTAGAGGCCAAAGAGGAGCTCGTACATCACGGCGAGGCTGGGGAGCGTTACGCCGAACAGGCCTTCGTGCATGCCCTCGAAGCCGACGACGCTGGAATAGCCGAGCGTGAACGGCGAGCCGAAGGCGGCGAGGTTGTAGATCGGCAGAGGTGCGAGACCGGCCAGCCCGCCAACGGTCAACGCGAGGATCCTGGGTGCTGCCCGGGTGCCGGCCCGGCGCAGCAGGAGCACCGCGGTCAGCAGTCCGCCGACTGCGACCACCGGCGCGGCGGTCAGGTCGACGACCAGCGTGAAGCCTAGGATCAGGCCGAGCATGGCGGCCCAGAGCAGCTGATGGCGCCTCGGCCATCCGGTGCCGGGGAGCAGACCGGCGACCGCGATTGCGAGGGCGATGATCAGCAGGCTGCCGGTCACAGAGTGCGCGAAGAAGGCTGTGGACCAGCCGAGGAACGGCGTCGCCAGCGCCAGTGTCAGGCTGCCGAACAGGGCTCCGGCCGTGCCCGCGCCCAGCCGGACGGCAGTCAGGAAGACCGCGACGACTGCCAGCGCGGAAATCAGGCCATTCGTGCCAATGGTGGCGATCCGGACCAGCGTGGGATAGCCATCGTCATCGAGGTCTGAGCTGCGGGTGAGCGCTCGAGCAAGCGCGGTTGCGGGCAGCGCCAGCATGGAGTGGCCCGGCACCTTGTCGGCGTAGAAGTGACCGTCCTTCTCCGCCTTGTCGATCGTGCTCGGGGCGAAGCGGTCAATGGAGACGCTGTCCTCGAGCAGCGAGAGCGACAGGCCGGCGCGGGTGATCACCTGGCTATTGAACGGGTCCTGCGGGCTGAGCGCTGCGAATGCCGTGATGGCGATCAGGAATAGCGCTAGGGCAATCCGGGGAAGCGCCATGGTGCAGCCGGTCCGCTGGGGTAACCCGCATCAACTCGCGAGCAGCCCCATTGGCTCCCACGTCCGGCTGCAAGGCCGCCGTGCGCCCGCTCAGACGACGGGCGTCAGCAGCGGATCGCCGGCGAAATGCGCCTCTAGGTTTGCGACGACGAGGTCGCCCATCTGCCGACGCGTCTGGTGCGTAGCGCTGCCCTGGTGAGGCGAGAGCACCACGTTGTCGAGTGCGAAGAGCGCCTCCGGAACGTGGGGCTCCTTCTCGAAAACATCGAGAGCTGCACCGGCGATGCCGCCGGACTGCAGCATCTCGACCAGCGCAGGCTCGTCGACGAGAGTGCCGCGCGCCATGTTGACGAGGAAACCCTGCGGACCGAGCGCCACGAGCACCTGCCGAGACACGATCTTTTCCGTTGCCTTGCCGCCGGGCGCGATGACAATGAGCCAGTCAACGTCGCGTGCCATGGCGGTGAGGTCATCGTAGTACTGGTACGGCTCGTACGGCTGCTTGCGACGACCGAAGTAGACGACCCGCATCTTCATGGCCTGGGCACGAACGGCGATCTCCTTGCCGATGCGGCCAAGGCCGAGGATGCCTACGGTCTTCCCGGTCAGTTCGGACTGGAGCGGAAAGCTCCCCTTGAGCCAACCGCCCTCGCGGACGAAGCGATCCGTCTGCGGAATCCTGCGCGCCAGCGCGACCATGAGCCCGATCGTGATCTCGGCCATGGCATCGTTCAGGACGTTCGGCGTGTTTGTGACGCGCACGTTGCGCACCTTGGCTGCAGCGGTGTCGATCGAGTCGTAGCCGACACCGAAGTTGGCAATGATCTCGAGCTTGGGCAGCCGGTCCATCAGGGCGGCGTCGACATTGCCGCCGGCAATGGCTCGGACAGAGCCAGAGACTTTGGCAAGCAGCGCGTCGGGATCAGCGGCCTCGTGAAGCTTGTGAACGACGTAGCGTTCCGCCAGCGCCTCCTCGCAACTCGTCAGCAGTTTGTGGGTTTGAAGTAGCTCGACCGGCATCTCTTGTTCCCGTGTTTTCGGCCTTGATAGCCGCACTCACAGGCCTTGTCGAACGCGGCCGGGCTGGACGGGATCATAGAAGTGTGCAGCAATGCACGGGCTGGTGGAGAGGCCGGAAAGCCTCAGCAGGGAGTCGATGCCTGAGACTGCCTTTTTCAACGAAATGCGCAATGCGGACGGCAGCGTTCGCGACCCCTATATCGCTCTCGATGCCTGGCTCAAGGACCAGCCCCCCGATGCATTAAGCCTGATGGCCGCCGACGCCGAAGGAATCTTTCGGCGGCTCGGCATCACGTTCGCGGTCTATGGCAGCAACGAGGGGACGGAAAAGCTCATCCCCTTCTGCGTGATCCCGCGGATCATCTCGGCGAGCGAATGGCGCTGGCTAAGCCGGGGCATCGAGCAGCGCGTGCGGGCGCTGAACGCGTTCCTCCACGACATCTATCACCGGCAGGAAATTCTCAAGGCGGGACGCATCCCCGAGAAGCTGATCCTGCAGAATTCGGCCTTCCTGCCCGCGATGATGGGGCTAGACCCGATGCGCGGCATCTATGCCCACATCATCGGCGTCGACATTGTCCGCGTTGGTCCCGAAGAGTTCTACGTTCTCGAGGACAACCTCCGCACCCCGTCGGGCGTCAGCTATATGCTCGAAGACCGCGAGGCGATGCTGCAGCTCGCGCCCGAGCTGTTCCAGCGACACAAGGTGGCGCCCGTCGACACCTATCCCGAGAACTTGCGGCGGACGCTCGAGAGCGTCGCGCCGCTACGCAGCTCGATCTCCGCCCGCATCGCGGTGCTGACGCCGGGCATCTACAACTCAGCCTATTTCGAGCACTCATTCCTTGCCGACCAGATGGGCGCGCAGCTCTGCGAGGGGCAAGACCTCTTCGTCGACGCCGGCAAGGTCTTCATGCGGACCACCACCGGGCCCGAACAAGTCGACGTGATCTACCGCCGGATCGACGACGACTACCTAGATCCCCTCACCTTCCGGCCGGATTCGATGCTCGGCGTGCCAGGGCTGTTCGACGCGTACCGCGCCGGCAATGTCACGCTCGTCAACGCGCCGGGGACCGGGATTGCCGACGACAAGGCCGTCTACACCTACGTTCCGGAGATCATCGAATTCTACCTGGGCGAAAAAGCCCTGCTCAAGAACGTCCCCACCTACAACTGCACCAACGCCGACGAGCGCGCATACGTGCTCGAGCACCTGGGCGAACTTGTCGTCAAGGAGGTGCACGGGTCGGGAGGCTACGGCATGCTCGTCGGGCCGGGGTCGAGCAGGGAGCAGCAGGAGGTTTTTCGCCAGAAAATCATTGCACGGCCAGACAATTACATCGTTCAACCAACGCTTGCGCTGTCGACTTGTCCGACGTTTGTCGATGCGGGAATCGCGCCGCGGCACGTCGACCTGCGGCCCTACGTCCTCGTCGGCGACCAAATCCGCATAACGCCGGGCGGCCTGACCCGGGGCGCGCTGCGCGAGGGCTCGCTGGTGGTGAACTCGAGCCAGGGCGGCGGCACCAAGGATACCTGGGTGCTGGAAGATTGATGCTCGGCCGCACCGCACAGAACCTTTTCTGGCTGTCGCGCTATGTCGAACGGTCGGAGAACATGGCGCGCCTGCTCGAGGCCGGCTACCGCATGAGCCTGACGGCGCGGCGCGAGGGCGGCGCAAGCGAGCATCTCGTTTCGATGATGCAGGCCGCCGAAGTCGATGACGGGTTCGCCAAGAAATACGACATCCCCGACGTCGCGAACGTCGCCAACTACATGCTGTTCGACGAGGAGAACCCCTCCTCCGTCAAATCGTGCCTGCGGAACGCCCGCACGAACGCTCGCTCGGTCCGCACGGCGCTGACCAGCGAAGTGTGGGAGACGATCAACTCACGCTGGCTGGAATTCGCCCAGCTCGACCCCAAGGACATCACGGGCGGCAGGCTCCCCGAGCTGCTGCAATGGATCAAGCAAATCTCGCACCTGTTCCGCGGCGCCTATCTCTCGACCATCCTGCGCGACGACGGCTACGCCTTCTCCCAGCTCGGCAACTTCGTCGAGCGAGCCGACAACACGGCCCGCATCCTCGACATGAAGTACTACGTTCTGCTGCCGCGCGAGACGCTGGTGGGCGGCGAGGTAGACATCCAGCAATGGACGCTGATCCTGCGCGCCGCATCGGCCCACCGCAGCTATCGGCATGTCTACCATGACCGCTACAAGGCCTGGAACATCGCCGACTACCTGATCCTCCGCCCCGAGATGCCGCGATCGCTGGTGTTCTGCATCAACTGGATCAACCGGATGCTCGACATGCTCGCCGAACTCTACGGCAACCGCGTCTCCGCGCACGAAGCGGCGCAGGAGGTCACGGCCATGCTGGAGGGCAACGACATGGACCGCATCTTCCAGCATGGGCTGCACGAATTCCTCACCGAGTTCATGAACCGCAACGACCGCATCACCCTGGCGCTCTCCGAGAGCTACAACTTCTACTAGCTCAGATGAGAGTAACCATTCGCCACGAGATCAGGATTTCCCTGCCGCCCGGCACCAGCCGCGCGGTCATGCATGTCCTGCTCACGCCCCGGAACGGGCCGACCCAGAGCGTGCGGGAGTGGCAGGTGCAGCTGCCCGAGGCGGCGCGACCGATCAGCTTCGCCGACGGGTTCGGCAACACTGCAACGCTGGTTGCAGAGGGCAAACCGCAGGGCGACTGGATCGTTCTTGCGAGCGGCACCGTCGACACCGAGGACCGCAATGGCGTTCTCGGCCGCATCGCCGGAGAACCGGTGGCGCGGCTCTTCCTGAGACAGACGGATCTCACACAGCCCATCGCCGAGCTGGTCACCCCGTTCGAGGATCAGGCGCGTGGACGCGATCGCATCGGGCTTCTCCACGCGCTGATGGGTACAACGCCGAAGGTCATGCGTTCCAAGGGACAACGCGGAGCGACGCAAAGTCAGTCGCAAGCCGCGGGCGGCCTGGAGCAGGTCCAGGTGCAGACCCTGACGCCGCCGGCAACGAGCAGCCGGCCGACCCCGCCGGACCTCGTCCATGCCTTCATCGGCGCGGCGCGCGCGCTCGGCATTCCGGCGCGGTACGTGACCGGCTATCTCGCGCGCGAGACCGCAACGGCGCCAGCGATGCACGCCTGGGCCGAGGCCTACGGCGACTCGCTAGGCTGGATCGGGTTCGATCCGATGCTGCAGCACTGCCCGACCGACCGGCACGTGCGGGTCGCGGTCGGGCTCGATGCCACCTCGGGCGCGCCGTTGCGCTCCTCGCCCGTCTCGCCCGCAGCGCCGGTATCCAAGCTCAGCCTCGAGTGGACCGCGCCTCAGCCCAAGAAGTAAAGCCAGCCCAGGATGGTGAAGGCCGACAGCGCGGTCGAGATCAGCACAGTGTTGGCCGCAACGTCCGCCCCGCGGTTGTAGTAGGTCGCAAAGACGTAGGCGTTGATACCGGCGGGCATGGCGGCGAGCAGCACGCCATAGCGGGCGATCTCGTGCGGCAGGTGCAGGATCGGCACCATGATGACCCAGGCGATCAGCGGCTGACTGATCAGCTTGAGCAGCGCCATGACGAGCGCCTGCTGCCAGTTCTCCGCGAAGCGGTACTCGTTGAGCGCCCCGCCGAGTCCGAACAGAGCGGCGGGCACCACGGCCTCGGTCATCATGTCGATGAATGCTTCAGCCGGCTCGACAAGGGTGATCCCGGAGCGGTTGACGATAACCCCCAGCACCACACCCCAGAGC
>JAEZBF010000048.1 GCA_023427545.1 Pseudomonadota bacterium | reverse complement strand
CAACGCTGAACCAGACCGGCAAAGCGATCGAGGTGATCGCCCTGACCATGGCGGTCTACCTCACCTTCTCGCTGCTGACCTCGGCGTTCATGAACTGGTACAATGCCCGCGTGAAGCTGGTGGAACGGTAAGGAGCCCAACCGTGACCGATACCAGCTACGTCCGCACCGAAATGCTGCCGCCGCAGGCGCCGCCGGCTAGTGCCGTGGGCATCTGGCCATGGCTGCGCAAGCGCCTGTTCTCGAGCTTCGGCGACACCGTCCTCACCCTGCTCGGCATTGCCTTCCTCGCCTGGGCCGTGCCGCCGGTGATCGGCTTCCTCTTCATCGACGCAGTTGGCCCCAATGGCACCGTCGAGGAGTGCCGCGCCCTGGGCTCCGGAGCCTGCTGGGCGTACATCGCCAACCGCATCAGCTTCTTCATCTACGGCTTCTATCCAATCGACCAGTTCTGGCGGCCGAACCTCGTCTTCCTGATGGGCGCGCTCCTGCTGCCGCCGCTGCTGGCACCGCGGCTGCCCTTCAAGCGCCTAAACGCCTTCTTGTTCTTCGTCGTTTTCCCAATCGTCAGCTACATCCTGCTGGCCGGTGGTTCGTTTGGTCTCTCGGAAGTGCCGACCGAACGATGGGGCGGCCTCCTCGTCACCCTGATCATCTCGCTGGTCGGCATCATCTGCTCGATCCCGCTGGGCATCCTCCTGGCGCTTGGCCGGCAATCCAAGCTGCCGGTGATCAAGACCCTCTGCGTGATGTTCATCGAGCTCTGGCGCGCGGTGCCGCTGATCACCGTGCTGTTCATGGCTTCGATCATGCTGCCGCTCTTCGTGCCGCAGGGCGTCACCATCGACAAGCTGCTGCGCGCGCTCGTTGCGGTCACCCTGTTCGAAGCCGCCTACCTCGCCGAAGTGGTGCGCGGCGGCCTCCAGGCGCTGCCCCGCGGCCAGTATGAGGCGGGTGCCTCGCTCGGCCTGGGCTACTGGAAGCGGATGGCGTTCATCATCCTCCCGCAGGCGATCAAGCATGTGATCCCCGGAATCGTGAACAACTTCATTTCGCTGTTCAAGGACACCACCCTGGTCTCGATCGTGGGCATCTTCGATCTGCTCAACACGATCCAGGCGGGAACGTCCGACATCAACTGGTCGTCGCCCAACCAGGCCGTCACCGGCTACATCTTCGCGGCGATGATCTTCTGGGTCTTCTGTTTCTCCATGTCCCGCTATTCGATGTACATGGAGCGACGGCTGGACACCGGACACAAGAGGTGACGATGACCGACGTTTCGGAAGCAATGGTGGATCGCGCCATCCACCGCGATCACATGACTGTCAGCGAGACCGATGTCGCGATCGAGATCATCGGCATGCACAAGTGGTTCGGCGATTTCCACGTGCTGCGCGACATCAATCTGCGCGTCATGCGCGGCGAACGCATCGTCATTGCCGGACCCTCAGGGTCGGGGAAGTCCACGCTCATCCGCTGCATCAACCGCCTCGAGGAGCACCAGCAGGGGCAGGTCATCGTTAACGGCGTCGAACTCACCTCAGATCTCAAGCGGGTGGATGAGGTACGCCGCGAAGTCGGCATGGTATTCCAGCACTTCAATCTCTTCCCGCACCTCACCATCATGCAGAACCTTACGCTCGCGCCGATCTGGGTGCGCGGCGTTCCGAAGACGGAGGCCGAGAAGACCGCCATGCACTTCCTCGAGCGGGTGAAGATCCCCGAGCAGGCGCACAAGTATCCCGGCCAGCTATCGGGCGGGCAGCAGCAGCGCGTCGCCATTGCCCGCTCGCTCTGCATGAACCCGCAGATCATGCTGTTCGACGAACCCACCTCCGCCCTCGACCCGGAGATGGTCAAGGAAGTGCTTGAGGTCATGATCAGCCTCGCCGAGGAAGGCATGACCATGCTCTGCGTGACGCACGAAATGGGCTTCGCGCGCCAGGTTGCCAACCGCGTGATCTTCATGGACCAGGGTCAGATCATCGAGCAGAACGAGCCCGAAGAGTTCTTCACCAACCCGCGCCACGATCGCACCAAGCTGTTCCTTAGCCAGATACTCCACTGAGGGCCGAGCGTGCGGGCGACCGCACGCCTTGACCTCGCCACCAACCCTCCCGATAACTCGCCAAACAGGGGAGGGCGGCTCGTGTCGGTGTGGATTCGCGCGCTTTTGCTCCTCCTTCTGCTCACCGGCCCGGCCGCCGCGCAGGCCGTCACCGCCCCTCCCGGTCCAACGCTCGCTGCGGTGCTCGCCCGCGGCCACCTGATCTGCGCCGCAAGCGATCCGCTCCCCGGCTTCGCCCAGATGGGACAGGACGGCCGCTGGGGCGGCTTTGACGTGGATTTCTGCCGCGCCGTCGCCGCAGCGGTGCTCGGTGACCCGGAAAAGGTCGAGTTCCGCCCGCTATCGGGCGACACACGGTTTGCCGATCTCCAGACCGGCACCATCGACCTGCTCGCCCGCAACGGCGCGTGGACGATGCGACGCGACACCAGCTACGGCGCTAGCTTCGTCGGCACCTCCTTCTACGACGGGCAGGCGATCATGGTGCCCACCTCGCTCGGCTTCGTCTCCGCCTATGAGCTCGATGACGTCTCCGTCTGCGTGCTCGATGACTCCGAAGCGCTCGCCAACTTGGCCGAGTTCTTCTTCCAGACGCAGGCGACCTACACCGAGGTGCTCTACGAAAACCGCGACGATCTCTCGGTCGCCTATCAGCAAGGCCTCTGCAACGCCGTCTCGGCCCCTTCGAGCTGGCTTCAAGGCTTCCGCCGGACTCTTCCGGAACCGGCCACCCATCGCATTCTGCCCGAGCGGATCAGCAAGGAGGCCTTCGGGCCGGTTGTGCGGAGCGGTGACGACCAGTGGTTCGAGATCGTCCGATGGACGCTCTACACCCTGATCCAGGCAGAGGAAATCGGCGTCTCACAGCTCAACATCAGCTCGCTGAGAGCCGCCAAGACGCACAGCATCCGCCGCCTGCTCGGTCTCGAAGGCGGCCCGTTCGGTCCAACCATCGGCCTTTCGCCGGACTTCATGACCAAGATCATCCAGTCGGTCGGCAACTACGGCGAGATCTTCGACCGCAACTTCGGTCCCGTCACTGGCGCCGCCATCCCGCGCGGCCAGAACGCGTTATGGATCAACGGCGGCCTGCTCTACGCCCCACCCATCGAATAGAGCGGGGCCCGGATGTCGTGGCTCGACGGGCTCACCTAGAGGTCCTCCGGGACCCGTGCATTCCAGTAGCCCTCATGGTGAGCGTCACACGGCAAGCTTGTCGAGCCACGAACCATGAGGGCGTGGCAGCGTGCGCTCCTCAGCCAAACAGCAGACTCACCCGCCGGTTGATCGCGCCCTTCTTCTCGATCTTCCCCAGCTTGAGCGGCCCGATCTCCGACGTGTTGCGCACGTGCGTTCCGCCGCACGGCTGCAGGTCAACGTCGCCGATCCGGATCAGCCGCACCCGGCCCTGGCCCATCGGCGGCTTCACCTTCATCGTCTTGACGAGGTCCATCTGGGCTGCCATCTGCTCGTCGGTGATCCACTCTGCCGTTACCGGGTGATGGCCCGACACGAGCCGGTTGAGTTCGGCCTCCAGCGCCGGCAGGTCCGAAGGTACCTCCGGCATGTCGAAATCGAGCCGCCCCTTTTCCTCGCCGACCGAGCCGCCCGTCACCGCGAATGGAAACACGACCGAGAGCAGGTGCAGCGCCGTATGCATCCGCATCAGCCGGTAGCGCCGCTCCCAGTCGATGATCGCCGTCACCTCCTCGCCGATCGAGGCTGCCGGCTGCCCCTCCGCCGGTACGTGCACGATCTGCGTCTTGTCGCCCTCGGGATGCGCTGTCGCTGCGATGGCGATGTCGCTGCCGTCCGCCCGCCGCAGCCTGCCGCTGTCGCCCGGCTGCCCGCCTGACGCGGCGTAGAAGATCGTCCTGTCGAGCACGATCCCACCCTCGGGGGTGATGGCGGTCACGCGCGCCTGAGCTTCGCGCAGATAGCTGTCGTCTTGGAAAAGGAACTCGGTCATCTCAGAACTCTCACAAGATCGGCGAGAACAGCCGCGCCGCTTCGGACAGGAAGCGCATTGCGAACGGCTGCTTCTTGCGCTGGCTCTCGGTCACCTCCTTGCCGTCGGCGAAGTCGGCGATCAGCATCTTCTCGATCTTGTTGATCATCGCCCGGTAGGTGAACCACAGCGTGATCTCAAAATTGATGCGGAACGAGCGGTTATCGAAGTTGACCGTGCCGATGCCCGCGATCTTGTGGTCCACCAGGATCACTTTCTGGTGCAGGAAGCCCTTCTGGTAGCGGAAGATCTTCACCCCGTTCCGTACCATGCGGTGGGTGTGTGCGATGCCGGCCAGCCACACGATCTTATGGTCAGGTACTTGCGGGATTAGGATTCGCACGTCCACCCCGCGCATCGCCGCCGCATAGAGCGCAACCTGCATGTCGATGTCCGGCACGAAGTAGGGCGACACGATCCAG
The DNA here is from genome assembly GCA_023427545.1 of Pseudomonadota bacterium. GTDB lineage: Bacteria > Pseudomonadota > Alphaproteobacteria > Rhizobiales > Devosiaceae > JAEZBF01. The sequence goes on along the minus strand of JAEZBF010000048.1, from coordinate 24,982 downwards.
AGCCGCTTCTGCGCCTTGGCGATGACGTCGGCGAAGGCGATGGCGCAGGCCTCGACGGCGTCGGCCGGCCCGGTCGGCATGACGAGGATCGACTGCTTGCCGCGCACCTCGAGCGGCGGGGCAGGGGGCAGGCTTAGCTGTCGTCCGGTCGCCCATTCCCAGTCCTCACGGAACGAAATGATTGCGGCCAGCACCGCCGGTCCTTCGATCCGCACATGCGTGTCGCGCCAGTGCCCGAAGGTCTTGGACCGGCCCATGTACTCGTCGCCGACGTTTAGCCCGCCGACCCAGGCCTCCTTGCCGTCGACCACCAATACCTTGCGGTGATTGCGGTAGTTGATCCGTGTCGGACCGAAGAAGCGCAGGAATCGGTGCCGGTGATTGAAGCCGTTGGCCTCGATCCCCGCATCGCGCAGCCGCTGCTTGTAGGCGCGCGGGAGCCAGAAGCAGCCGACGTCGTCGTAGAGCAGGTAGATCTTGACCCCGGCGTTGGCGCGCTCGATCAGCCGGTCGGCGAACTCGCGGCCGATCTCGTCGTCGTGGATGATGTAGAACTGGATGAGGATCGTCTTCTGCGCGCGCGCGATGCCATCGAAGATCGACTTGAACGTCGCTTCGCCATCGATCAGCAGCTGCGCATCGTTTCCCGTAAGAAAGGGCAGCTGCGAAGCGTTGACCAGCACCGGCCACTCGTCGGTCGTCGGCTGATCGAGCAGTTGGTCCTTGGCGTTACGAACCCGCCGTAGCACGCGCCCGCTATGCGTCTGCCCCTCGGCGTAGTCGTCGAAGATCTTGAGACCGAAGACGAGATAGAACAGCGTCGTCGGCAGGGGCAGCAGCGCTAGCGAAACCAGCCATGCGATCGAGCCCTGCGAGGTCCGTGAGCGGACGATCTCGTTATAGGCGAACGCCGCCGCAACGAAGTAGTTGAGGATTATGAGCGCGGTGAATAGCAGCCGATCCTGGAACAGGTCGGCGATAAAGCCCTCTACCGCGAGCATGCCTCAGGCAGGTTCCGGTTCGACCACGGCCCGCCAGTCCACGCTGCCGGGGGCTTCGAGCCATGGCGGCACGGGCAGCCCTCGCGGCCGCAGGAAGTCCGGGTTGAAGAGCTTGGACTGGTAGCGGTTGCCGTAGTCGCAGAGCACGGTCACGATCGTCTTGCCCGGCCCGAGCTCCCGCGCCATGCGCACGGCGCCGGCGATGTTGATGCCGGTCGAGCCGCCCAGGCAAAGGCCCTCATGCTGGAGCATGTCGAAGACATAGGGCAGCGCCTCCGTGTCGGGAATGCGGTACGCCATGTCCACCGCAAGGTCCATGAGGTTCGCGGTGATCCGGCCCTGGCCGATACCCTCCGTGATCGAGTTGCCCTCCGCCTTGAGCACGCCCTCTTCGTAGTACTCGAAGAGCGCCGAGCCTTCCGGATCCGCGAGGCCGATCTTGATCTCGGGCCTGGCCGCTTTGAGCGCCATCGCTACCCCGCCAAGCGTTCCGCCCGAACCAACTGAGCAGATGAACCCGTCGACCTTTCCGCCGGTCTGCTTGAGGATTTCAGGGCCGGTGCCTTCGACATGTGCCTGACGGTTGGCGACGTTGTCGAACTGGTTCGCCCAGATCGCTCCGGCCGTCAGCTCGCGGTTGAGCTTCTCCGCCAGGCGGCCGCTCAGCTTCACGTAGTTGTTTGGGTTCTTGTAGGGCTTTGCCGGCACCTCGATGAGCTCGGCGCCATAGAGCCGCAGCGCGTCCTTCTTCTCCTGGCTCTGCGTGTCGGGGATCACGATCACCGACTTGAAGCCCATGGCGTTGGCAACGAGCGTGAGCCCGATGCCGGTATTGCCCGCCGTGCCCTCGACGATGGTGCCGCCTGGCCGCAGCAGGCCGCGCTGCACCGCATCGCGCACGATAAAGAGCGCTGCGCGATCCTTCACCGACTGTCCGGGGTTCAGGAACTCGGCCTTGCCCCAGACTTCGCAGCTCGTCATCTCGGAAACGCGGTTGAGCCGGATCAGCGGGGTATTGCCGATGGCGGAAAGAACGTCGCGGTGTTGCTGCATCTGCAAGGCCTTGGGCGGGTTGGTCGCCTCGGACCTATAGTCAGCGGGGCAGGGTGTCACAAGCGCTCAGCGCCTCCCCTGGTTCCCTCACCGGTGACAAGGCAGCAAGCGTGCGGAAATAGTTTTGCCCCGTACCCCGCTAAGGCGCGGATGGTTTGTCGCCCCGGCGACCTGCGCCGCATGGTCACCCTTCGCTTCCACGCCGCCGCGCAAACGGGCACGCTCGTTCACCTTTTCACCGGATTCCCGCCCTTGTGAGCCCCCCGCAAGGCGTCGTATTCCCGCCGCACCTCACCGGACATAACGTCATGACCGCACCGGCACGCAGGCTCAGTCATCTGCAGGCGCTTGAATCTGAAAGCATAGAGATTCTGCGCGAAGTGGCAGCGAGCTTCGAACGCCCGGTGATGATGTATTCCATCGGAAAGGACTCGTCGGTCCTGCTGCACCTGGCGCGCAAGGCCTTCTTCCCCTCGCGCATCCCGTTCCCGCTGCTCCACATCGACACGACCTGGAAGTTCCGCGAGATGATCGCCTTCCGCGACCGAATGGCGGAGGAGCACGGGTTCGAGCTCAGGGTGCACACCAACCAGGAAGGCGTGGCACAGAACGTCAACCCATTCACCCATGGTTCGTCCCGCTACACCGACATCATGAAGACGCAGGCGCTGCGGCAGGCCCTCAGCGCCGGCGGCTACGACGCTGCCATCGGCGGCGCCCGCCGCGACGAGGAAAAGAGCCGCGCCAAGGAGCGCATCTTCTCGCACCGCAACGCCAACCATGCCTGGGACCCCAAGAACCAGCGGGCCGAGCTCTGGCGCATCTTCAACACGCGGTTGGGGCCGGGCGAGAGCATGCGCGTGTTCCCGCTGAGCAATTGGACCGAGCTCGACATCTGGACCTACATCTACTCCGAGCAAATCCCGATCGTGCCGCTCTATTTCGCCAAGCCCCGGCCTGTGGTCGAGCGTCTGGGCACCCTGATCATGGTCGACGACGACCGTTACCCGCTGCTCGACGGTGAAATCCCGCGCGAGGAGATGGTTCGCTTCCGCACCCTCGGTTGCTATCCGCTGACCGGCGCGATCCGCTCCACCGCTGCCGACCTGCCTTCCATCATCATGGAAATGCAGGCCTCCCGCACCTCCGCGCGCGCGGGCCGGTTGATCGACTCCGACCAGGCCGGCTCGTTGGTGAAGAAAAAGCAGGAGGGGTACTTCTGATGTCCGCCCTCACCGCGCCCCAGCCCGATCTCGACACGTGGCTAGCCGAGCAGACCGGCAAGAGCCTGCTCCGCTTCCTAACCTGCGGCTCCGTCGACGACGGCAAGTCCACCCTCATCGGCCGCCTCCTGTACGACAGTCAGCTGATCCTGGACGACCAGCTCGCCAGCCTGCGCAAGGAGAGCTGGAATCGTACGACCGGCGACGAAGGCATCGATTTCTCGCTGCTCGTCGACGGCCTCACCGCCGAGCGCGAGCAGGGCATCACGATCGACGTCGCTTACCGGTTCTTCTCCACCGACAAGCGCAAGTTCATCGTCGCCGACACGCCCGGCCACGAACAGTACACCCGCAACATGGCGACGGGCGCCTCCAATGCCGACGTCGCGCTGGTCCTGGTCGACGCGCGAAAGGGCCTGTTGACCCAGACCCGCCGCCACAGCTTCATCCTCAGCCTGATCGGCGTGAAGCACGTGGTCCTCGTGGTCAACAAGATCGACCTCGTCGGCTATGATGCCGAGGTGTTCGCCTCCATCGAGAGCGCCTACCGCGCCTTCGCCGCCAACCTTGGTTTCGAGAGCCTCGCCGCCATCCCCGTCTCGGCGCTTCGCGGCGACAACATCCTCCGTCCCAGCGTCCACACCCCGTGGTACCAGGGCCCGCAGCTCGTGCCTTACCTTGAGACCATCGAGGTCGAAACCGACCGCGCGGCGGCTCCGCTGCGCTTTCCCGTTCAGTGGGTCAACCGCGCCGGCCTCGATTTCCGCGGCTTCTCCGGCACGCTCGCGTCCGGCGTGCTCAGCGTCGGCGATGATGTGCTCGTCGCCGGCTCGCGCAAGCCCGCCAAGATCGGGCGCATCGTCACCATGGACGGCGACCTCTCCGAAGCGATCGCTGGCGAGGCGGTCACCGTCACCCTCGACCGCGAGGTCGACATCTCGCGCGGCGACGTGCTCTGCCGTCCCGGCGAGACGCCGGAAGTCTCCGACCAGTTCCAGGCACGGCTCATCTGGATGGCCGAGGAGCAGGCGCTGCCCGGCCGCTCCTACCTCTTCAAGATCGGCGGGCAGACCGTCCCCGGCTCGATCACAGACCTGAAATTCCGCACCAACGTCAACACGCTGGAGCACGGCGCGGCCAAGACTCTCGAACTCAACGAGGTCGGCACCGTCACCGTCGCCACCAGCCGCCCGATCGCCTTCGACTCCTACGGCACCAACGTCCGCACCGGCAGCCTTATCATCATCGACCGGCTGAGCAACGCCACGCTGGGCGCCGGCGTGATCGATTTCGGCCTGCGCCGCGCCCAGAACCTCTCCTACCAGAGCTTCGACGTCAGCCGCGCGACCCGTGCCAGCTCAATGGGCCAGGAAGCGGCGATCGTCTGGTTCACCGGCTTGTCCGGCTCCGGCAAGTCGACAGTCGCCAACCTGATGGAAAAGCGCCTCACCGCGGAAGGCCACCACGCCTACATCCTCGATGGCGACAACGTGCGGCACGGCCTCAACAAGGATCTCGGCTTCACCGAGGCCGACCGCGTCGAGAACATCCGCCGCGTCGCCGAGGTTGCCCGCCTCATGGCCGATGCGGGCCTGATCGTCCTCGTCTCGTTCATCTCCCCGTTCCGCAACGAGCGCCGGCTGGCGCGCGAGGTTGCCCGCGACATCCCGTTCTCCGAAGTCTACGTCGATACCCCGCTCGAGGTCTGCGAGCAGCGCGATCCGAAGGGTCTCTACGCCCGCGCCCGCCGCGGCGAGATCAAGAACTTCACCGGCATCGACTCTCCCTTCGAGCCGCCGGAAAACCCCGACATCGTCCTCCACGGAGCCACCCGCACGCCCGAGGAGATGGCCGAAGAGCTTTACGCCCGCGTCTTCGGCGGGAACGGAACCGGCTCGCGCTGACCTCGCCCGTTCGCCCGATTGTTTGCACAATCGGGTGGTGCCACTATCCCCGCCAACCCGGGGGAGGGTGTGGATCGTGCGCAACGCCATTGTCCTGTCGCTCGCGCTCTCGGCGCTCCTCGAGTTCGCAGGCCCCGCGCGCGCCGACTACGCCAGCAGCCAGAGCTGGTTCCAGTCGCTCGCACCCGAACAGCGGGCCGAAGCGCAGAGCAACCTCATCCTGCTCGGCGACTACCTCTACCTTGTCGATGGCAAGTTTGGCGCCGGCACCTACGAGGCCCTGACTGAGTTCCAGCGCGAACTCGGTGCGGCCCAGACCGGCGCGCTCACCGCCAGCGAGCAGCAGGCACTCAAGGACAAAGCCGCCAAGGTTGCCTCCGAGCTCGGCATCACTCCCGTTCGCGACGACGAGGGGCGCGTATCCCTGCCGGTGCCCACGAGGCTTCTGCCCCAGTCCTTCAAGACCGGCCGCGGCACCAAGTGGACCACCGAGGACGGCGGGATGACCGTCGAAACCATCCTGACGTCAGGCCAGGACACGACCTTCGCCGACCTGTTCGAGCAGCTCCGCCAGAACGGCAAGGGCCGACTGGTGACCACTGCGGAGTTCTCGGACACGGTGTTCCTGTTGCGCGGCCATCAGGACGGCCGCGACTTCTACGCCATGTACAGGAAGACGCCGAGCGGCAGCGTCGGCTACCAGCTGACTTGGAGCCTCGGCTACGCTCAGCGCGGCAAGGTGCTGTCCGTCTACATCGCCTCCAACTTTACGCCGCTCTCCGCCATCCCCGAGGATGGCGGCTTGGCAAAGACCGGCGGCAGCACCTCGAACCGCCGCTTCGGCGCCTTTGCCCTTCCAGTCAGCATGCCCGACGCAATTGCGTTGGACGGCGAAGTGTCGGGCTCCTTCTACGAAGATTTCCGGCGCGCCCTCGACGCTCGCCCCGACGCCAGGGTCATGGTGCTCAACAGCCCCGGCGGGAGCGTCACCAGCGCCCTCGCTGTGGCTTGGGACGTCCACGAGCGCGGCATGAGCACGATCGTGCGCTCCGGTGCCGGCTGTTACTCCGCCTGCGCCTACATCTTCTTTGCCGGCAAGCCGCGCGAGGCGGACGGCGAACTCGGCGTGCACCAGATATCGGCCGAAGTCGCCGACAACGTGCTGACCCAGACCACGCTTGGCGACATCATCGACGCGCTCAACACATTCGGTGTCGACCAGCGGGTGATCGTCACCATGCTCCACACCCCGCCCGAGGACATCTACGTCTTCTCACCCACCGAGCTCTCCGCCTGGGAAGTCAATCGCGGCGGCGCGGTGCAGATCGCCGAGGCGTCCCCATCCGCTCCTTCACCGTCAACAAATGCGTCGCCCGCGCCGGCCCAAGGCACCACCGCCTTCGTCCATCTCGCGCGGCACAACACCGAGGCCGAGGCGCGGCGAACGCTGAAATACGCTGCCGATCACTGGGCGAGCGTGCTGAGCGGAGCGCGGCCCCAGATGGAAACTGAGGCCACCCGTCAGGGCACGATCTACCAGATCCTCGTGCCCGCGCTCTCGATCGAGAACGCCACCGCTATCTGCTCGGCCATCAAGTCGGCCGGCGGCGGCTGCTACGTCACCGGTCAGTAGGCTTCGCGCCTACTTCCCGCCCGCCGCCGAGATGACGACGTTGACGGCGGCCGCAAGCAGCGTGGTGTTGTAGAAGAACGAGAACGTCGTGTGCGCGACGACGATCGCCCGCATCTTGTTCGAGGTCGCCGGCACGTCCGAGATCTGCACGGCGCTGCCCACCTGGAACGACAGGTAAATAAAGGCCACCCCGTCGGGTGGATCGCCCTTCGGCCACCCGAACCCGCCGACATTCTTGCTCTTGTCACGCTTTCCGGACTTCCCCTCCGGACCATCCTGCGGGCTCTCGTAGAACTCGTATGCGTAGTGCAGGGCCATCATCGTGTGAACGACGAACCAGCCGAGCACCACCGCCGTCAGCCCCACCACGATATGCGGACCATTGCTCCCCGAACCGCCAGCCAGTGCCGCAAACAGGGAGAACACCGACACCGCCACGATACCGACGACGACGAGCATGATCACCCAGAATGGCGGATCTTCCTGGTCGGCGTGCTCCTTGAGGAACTCGGGCGTTAGCCGCGGTATCTCTGCGAATACGATGCCGAGATAGACTGCGAACATGGCGTTCGCCGCGATGCCGGCTGCAAGGCTGGGATTGATCGCAAGCCCGACGACAAGCGCCACCGCCCCAGCAGCGAGCGCAATCGCAAAGGCGCTGTGCCGCGGAATCATGCGGAGGAACCCGTGCCTGCCCCCGTCTTCTGCGCCGCGCCCTTCGCCATGCTTCACGGATATCCGCGTTCGCGACCCTGCGGAAGCGGCCGTTCCCCCCGGTCAAGCGCCAAGTACCAGCTTTATTGCATATCCTAGCACGACAACGGTCAGTACGCCCGCCAGCCAGAGGCCGCCGAACCACAGCAGCCGCGAAAGCCGCTGCGATGCCATTAGTGGTAGCCCTCCTGCGGGTCGATCTTCCCGCGGAACACCCAGTAGGCATAGCCCGAGTAGATCAGGATGATCGGCACCAGCACGGCGGCCCCCACCAGCAGGAACGACAGCGAGGCGTCAGGCGCCGCCGCCTCTTTGATCGTGAGTGCGCCGGGCACGATGTATGGATAGAAGCTGATCCCGATCCCTGCATAGCTGAGAACGAAGAACCCGAGCGCCGACAGGAACGGCTGCAGGTGCTTGCCTGTCGTCAAACCCTGCCAGAGCCCGAAGGCGCAGACCGCCAGCAGGGCAGGGACCGCGAACGAGAAGATCGACGTCGGCCAGGTAAACCAGCGCTCGAAATAGATGCCGTTGATGAACGGCGTCCAGAGGCTCACCACCCCGATCAACCCCAGCGTGCCGATCCCGGCCATCATCGCGAACCGGCGGGCCCGCTCCTGCAGCGAGCCCTCCGTCTTGAGGTTGATCCAGCACGCCCCGAGCAGCGCATAGCCGATCACCACCCCGGCGCCGCAAAGGATGCTGAACGGCGTCAGCCAGTCCCACCAGCCGCCTGCGTACTGGCGGTTCTCGATGCGGATGCCTTGCACCAGCGCGCCGCGCGCGATGCCCTGCATCGCCGCCGCCAACGTTGATCCGAGCCAGAACCCCACGTCCCACACATTCTGCCAGCGCTTGGTCCGCCAGCGGAACTCGAAGGCGACGCCGCGGAAGATCAGCCCCAGCAGCATCAGGATGATCGGCATGTAGAGCGCCGGAAAGATCGTCGCATAGGCGAGGGGAAAAGCGGCGAGCAGTCCGCCGCCGCCCATCACCAGCCACGTCTCGTTGCCGTCCCAGACCGGCGCGATGGCGTTGGTCATCACGTTGCGATCTTCCCGTTCGGGGAAGACGCCGAAAAGGATGCCGATGCCGAGGTCGAACCCATCGAGCACCACATAGGCGAGCACGGCGACGGCGATGATCCCGGCCCAGATGAACGACAGGTCAATGTCCATGGGCGACCTCCGGGTTGGTCTCCCGCACCTCCTGCACCGGCGTGATGCCGGCCGCGCGGTGCGGCCCGCGCGCCAGTTCGCCGTCATCGCCGTCGGGTGGCCGGGCCATCAGCCGCAGCATGTAAAAGACGCCGGCGCCGAAAACCGCGAAGTAGACGATGATGAACCCGATCAGCGACGCCCCGACTGCCGATGCATCGATGTTGGACAGGCTGTCGGAGGTCCGCAGCATCCCGTAGACGGTGTAAGGCTGGCGTCCAACCTCCGTCGTCGCCCACCCTGCCAATACCGCGATGAACCCCGAGGGCCCCATCACCACCGCCGCGCGTTGCAGCCAGGGGCTGTCGTAGAGCTTGCCGCGCCAGCGCGCCCACAGTGACCACACGCCGAGCCCTAACATGAGGAAACCCAATCCGACCATCAGCCGGAAGGTAATGAACGGCAGCAGGGCAGGTGGCCGCTCGTCGGCCGGGAAGGACTTCAGCCCTTCGATCCGCGCGTCCAGCGAATGCCCCAGGATGAGCGAGCCGAGCTTTGGGATCTCGATCGCGTAGTGCGTCTCCTCGGCAGCATCGTCCGGAATGCCGAAGAGGATCAGCGGCGCGCCGTCATGGCTCTCGTAATGCCCTTCCATGGCCGCGATCTTGGCTGGCTGGTGTTCGAGCGTATTCAAGCCGTGCATGTCCCCGGCGACGATCTGAAGGGGCGTCACCAGCGCCGCCATCCACATCGCCATGGAAAACATGATTTGCGCCTGCCGGTTCGTCTTGTCCCGCAGTAGGTGATAGGCGCCCGTGGCGCCCACGGCGAAGGCGGTGGTCAGGAACGCGGCCAGCACGGTGTGGACGAGGCGGTAGGGGAAGCTCGGGTTGAAAATGATCGCCCACCAGTCGACCGGCACGAACTGCCCGGCCTCGTTTGTCGTGAAGCCTGCCGGCGTCTGCATCCAGCTGTTGGCGGAGATGATCCAGGTCGCCGAGATCAGCGTCCCGGCGGCGACCATCAGCGTTGCGAGGAAGTGCAGCCCCGGACCGACCCGCTTGAGCCCGAACAGCATGATCCCGAGGAAACCCGCCTCGAGGAAGAAGGCGGTCATCACTTCGTAGCCCATCAGCGGCCCGATGACCGGGCCGGCCTTGTCGGCGAACGCGGCCCAGTTGGTGCCGAACTGGAAGCTCATTACGATACCGGACACGACGCCCATCCCGAACGTGATGGCGAACGTCGTCTTCCAGTAGTCGAAGAGGCGCAGGTACGCTTGGTCTTTCTTCCACAACCACAGTGCCTCGAGCGTTGCGAGATAGCTCGCAAGGCCTATCGAGAACGCGGGAAAGATGAAGTGGAAGGAGATCGTGAAAGCGAACTGGAAGCGGGCGAGCAGTTCGGCGCTCAGGCCATTAAACATCTGAGCCTCCCGAGGAAACGGAGCGAGACTACCCCCACAGGCAGTGTTTGGCGATGCGGTCCAGCGTCGCTTGCCGCGGCTCTCCGGAGCGACTATCGTGTTCCTGATTTGTTCTAAACGGAGGGCACACGATGGAATACGACATGAGCAGCCTCACGCGAGAGGTCTACCCGATGCCGAACGATGTAGCGGCCGCACTCGAAAGTCGAGGCCTGCGCACTGCCTACGACCGCCGGCCGGCTTACCAGCGCAACGACTACGTCGGCTGGATTAGCCGCTCCAAGCGTCCCGAAACACGCCAGAAGCGGCTCGCCCAGATGCTCGACGAGCTCGAGAAGGGCGGCGTCTACATGCACATGAGGTGGAATGGCAACTAATCGACCTGCTCATGGCAGCTAATCAGAAATGTGAAGCAACGATTTCTTAGGCATTGCCGTTCGCCCCCTGAATACGGAGGCTAGACATGCGCACGCGCAGCGAACTTATCAGCAGCCTTAGGGCCACCCGGGACAAGATCGACCACTGGCGGGAGAAGGGGCACCGCATCCGCGCCCTTGCCAACGAGGCACTCGACACGCGCGAGGCCCGCGAAGATCGCCTCCTGGAGGTCGAAGAAACCGCATCCGAAATATACCAGGCAATCGCCGACCTTCACGACCTCTCCACCGAGGTCGCAGGGCAGAGCATCGTCGCGGCTGGAGAACTGGCCCTCGTTGAGGACGCGCTGCGGCTCGTTCTGCTCGAGATCACCGAGCTTGGCACTACCATGTACAGCGTGCGTTCGCGCATGACCCCGGCCGACGCCCACGCCGTCGCCTGACTGCTACTCCGCCGGCGGCCGCTGCGGCTGTGGCCGCCGCGGCTCGCCCATGCGCGACGTCACCTCGGCAATCGCTTCCATCAGCCGCAGCTTGAGCCTCGCAGCGCGTTCTGCATCGATCGAGGCGAGATCGAGCCGCAGGAAGACCCCATCGGGCTGCGCCTCGATCAACGAGTTCTCCGGGTCGCTGTTCAGGTCGATCGCGTAGGGCACCACGGGAAGGCTGATCCCCTTCATCGTGATCGGCTCCAACCGCCGTGCGCGAACCATGTCCTTGACCAGCGAGTACGTCTCGTAGCTCAGCACGATCCCGCCGGGCTGCGCGAACGTCTGCAGCCGCGCGGCGAGGTTCGCCTCGGCGCCGACAATCGTATAGGCCATTCGGTCCTCGCTGCCGAAATTTCCCACGTTGCAGTAGCCGGTGTTGATGCCCATCCGGGTCTGGAACGGCTCGTCGATCCCGCGACTCCGCCACTGCGCGTTGAGCTCCCGCAGCCGCTCCTGCATGGCGATCGCCATCCGGATGCAGGCCCGCGCGTCTTCGGCAACGCCCTTGGTTTCCGGATCGCCGAAGAAGCAGAGGATCGCATCGCCGATGAACTTGTCGAGCGTGGCCCCGTGCGCCAGCGCAATCGCGCTCATCTCGGTCAGGTACTCGTTCAGCAGCGCGGTGAACTCCTCCGGCTGCATGTGCTCCGCCGTGGCCGTGAAGTCCTTGATATCTGAGAAGAAGATCGTGAGCTTTTTGCGCTCCGTGTTGATCTTGGTGTCGCGCTGCCCCGAAAAGATCGACTTATAGATCTGCGGCGACAGGTACTTCGAGATCTTCATCGACACGGATGCGAGGAAGTCGTTTGCAGCGCTTAACTCCTTGTTCATGGCTGAGATTTTGTTCGATTGCCGTCTCTGCAGCCAAACGAACGCAACCCCCGCGACAGCCGCGCAGGCGAAGTAGGCCAGCAGGTACTTAAAGCTCATCGGGTTGAGTTCGACCGGATGAGAGATGGTGATCGCCTGCACGCCCCGAACGTCTCCCACCTTCCAGTCGTGCTTGGGGCTGTCCGGGTGGGTGTTGTGGCAGCCGACGCATGCTTCCGACATCCGGATCGGGAAGGCCACCTGCACGATCGGTGCGAACAGCCCGCCCGTTGTCTCTTCGGTACTCTGCAACTTGGGATCGGCCCGGAACTGATCAAGCGATGTGCGCTGGAAAGCGGTCAGCTGGTAGGGGGAGCGGTTGGCGAACGGGAAATCCGACACGAAATCGTAGCGAATTGCATTGTCGCGTCCGGTGATTAGCCCGCCGAGGGCAATCGAAAACGTCGCTGGGATCGGCACTGCGCCTGGAACGTCGTGGTAGTTGGCAACAACCTTGGTGGGCTGGTTGTCCTTGGCGGCCGCCTGGATGCGCCCCGCGACGTCATTGGCGTAGAACGTCCGGATGTCGGTGATGATCGTGCCGGTGTCGTAAGCCTGCTGCTCTGAACTGCGATAGGTCAGTTCGCGTAGGTCGAGCCAAACCGCGACCGGCAGTGCCACGAGCAGCGTGACCACGGTGAGCAGCGATACCACGGTGAGGGCGGAGGTCCCGAACCGCCTTGGCTTTTTCGCTTTCCGCTCGTTCGCCATCCGCCTGGCCCCTGCGCGAGGTCAAGGGTAGTGCAATCGCGTCAGGGTGGAAAGCGCGTGCAGGCTCGTAGAAGTGGCGGCTGAGGAGGGGGATGGCTCCGCGAGCTGGACTCGAACCAGCGACCATTCGATTAACAGTCGAACGCTCTACCAACTGAGCTATCGCGGAATGCATCCGCTCCCCCTTGGGGGAGTGGCGATGCGTTTAGCGAGTTTGGCTGCCTTTGCCAACCCCGTATCGCACCCCTGAAACTCCCGGTCCCGCGGCAAGCCGCCGCTCCAGAATCTCGCGGTCTTCCGGGGTATTGAGGTTCGCGAACGGATCGCCACCAGGAAGGTGCGGCCAATCCACCTGCCGCGTGCGAAGCCGCCGGGCGAGCCCTTTTATGCCCAGCTGCGACAGGCCCTCGGGTTCTTCGTCCAGCAACGGCATGAGCGCCCGCGCGCGCCAAGCGGCATTCGTCGGATAGGCTTGGTCACCATAGGCAGCGATCGCACCGTCGAACTCTCCAAGAGCTTCCGTCATTCCCGCAACGAAGTCGCTCGGCAGGAACGGCGTATCCACGGCCGCCGTTACGATCACTTCCGGGGCAGCATCGACCGACCGGCACCACTCCACGGCGGCGGCAAGTCCCGCCAGCGGCCCACGAATCCCATCCGGATCAGCAAGAGCTACGGCGCCAGGCGGCAACCCCATCTCATCGGCATCATGCCGCCCAACGGACACCAGCAGCGGCCCGGCACCAGTCAACGCGGCAGCTACCCGCTCGATCAGCCGCACCCCTCCGATCGTCAGATCAGCTTTGATGGCTCCGCCCAGCCGCGCGCCTTCGCCGCCGGCAAGGATCAGCCGGGCAACACGAGAAGCGGAAGGATTGGGAAAGGGACTCATCATTGTCCCCGAAAAGCGCTGGAGGCCACGTCCGGAATCGAACCGGAATACACGGATTTGCAATCCGCTGCGTAACCACTCCGCCACGTGGCCTCGACGCGCCGGGTGTTTATGGCAGATCAGGGCTTTCCGCAAGATTACCGGTTGAGCCGCAATCGGGCCCAGTGCAGCGCGACCTGCGACCCCTTCTCCCTTGCCCGTGCCGATCCGCTGGGGGTATGAGCGGGCGGGGCGGGGAGGTTGAAATGAGCGAGTTCTATCGCGCGCGCAAACAGATGGTCGATACGCAGCTGCGCACGAACAGCATCTCTGATCGACGTCTACTCGCCACGATGGGCGAGATTCCCCGCGAGCGCTTCGTGCCGGAGAGCAGGCGCGCGCTGGCCTATATCGACGAGCAGATCCCGCTTGCGGTTGCCGGGCGGGCGCTGCCGGCACCCGCGCCGTTCGCACGGCTGGTGCAGCTCGCCAATGTGCAGGCCGGCGACGACGTGCTCGATGTCGGCTGCGCGACCGGCTACTCGGCCGCGGTGCTTGGACGCCTGGCCAAATCGGTCGTTGCCGTCGAACCGGAGCCGGTTCTGGCGGCGGATGCGAGGGAAAATCTCGCGGCGCTGGGGGCCAGCAACGTCGAGGTCGTTGAGGCGCCGCTCGACGGGAGCGGCGTCGCCGCGGGTCCTTTCGACGTCATCATCATCGAGGCCGCCGTCGACGCCGTGCCGCAGGGTCTCTTCGGCCTCCTGCGCGAGCAGGGGCGGCTGGTTGCCCTTATCGGCAGCGGCATGACGGCCACTGCCCACCTCTTCGTCAAGACGGCGGGCGAAATCGCCGGACGCCCGGATTTCAACGCCCGGCTGCCCTCGCTTGTGACGCCGCAGACCACGGAATTCGTATTCTGAGGCTGGTCAGCCAGCCCCAGCGCCCCGGCGGTGTTGCGCCGCAACCACGACTGCGCGAAAATCACGGCATTGGGCCGGGCAGTTAAAATCTGGTAAGGCTTCTAGGCTGTACGCCTAGGACATAGTCCAGCGATGGTGATTCGATTGAACCGATTTCTGCGCGCCGGCGCTCTTGCTGTTCTGATTTGCGGCGCTCCTGCGGTCGCTCGCGCCGAAGGCATCATCTCGGCCATGACCAGCGCTTATCTCTACAGCCCGACGCTGATGTCCGCGCTGCTCGACGTGAAGTCGGCCGCCGAAAACATCGCGCTGCGCAAGGCCGGCAAGCTGCCGACCATCGGCGCGTCGGCCAGCGTTTCGGATCAGTTCGCGACCTCTCCGACCGGGTTGCTCAGCCAGCAGAGTGCCAATCTCTCGCTCTCCTATCGCCAGACGCTCTTCGACAATTTCCAGACCGACAGCCAGATCGAGCAGGCCCGCGCGCTGGTCGAGCTCTCCACCCACGCCCTGACCAACCAGGAGCAGAACGTCCTGCTCTCGGTGGTGCAGGCCTACATGAACGTCGTACGCGACACCCAGCTGGTTGCGCTGCGCCAGGAGAACGTCTCGTTCTTTGACGCCCAGGTCTCGTCCGCCAACGAGCGGCTGCGGATCGGGGAGGGGACCCGGATCGACGTCTCGCAGGCCGAGGCGCGCCGCGCGCAGGCGGTTGCGTCCTACCGCGCCGCCATCGCCAGCCTGCAGACGAGTCAGGCGAGCTTCCAGCGCTATGTCGGCCACAAGGCCCAGGGCCTTCGCGCCGAGTTCCCTTATCCGAAAATGCTCCCCAAGAGCATCGAGAAGGCGATCAGCCTCGCCGAGAGCCGCCACCCCGCGATCCTTTCCGCGCGTGCCGCCATCCGCGCTGCGCAGGCAGGCTCGGATTCTGCGCGGGCAGCATTCGGACCGACCCTCAATCTCATCGGCCAAGTTTGTGCGCTCTGCTTCTCGGCGAGCAGCAATTCGCCGACAACCAGCGTCACCTCGACAGCTTCAGTCCAGCTTCAGCTCACCATTCCGATCTACGCCGGTGGGGCGCTCGGCGCGGGTGTGCGCAAAGCGAACATCGAGCAGATCCAGAGTGAAGTGGATGCGCTCGCCGCGCGCGACCAGGTTCGCGAGTCGGTGATCTCCGCCTGGGCTTCGCTGCAGAACGCGACGGCGCAGATCGAGTCCGCGCAGTCGGCAGTGTCCTCGGGTCAGCTCGTCCTGCAGGGCGTGATCCAGGAGCGCGACGTCGGCCAGCAGACCACCCTCGACGTGCTCAACGCTCAGGCCGAAGTCACGCAGGCCCGGGAAGGCCTCATCCAGGCCCAGTCCGCCCGGGTGATCGCCTCGTTCGCGCTTATCGCGGCAACCGGCCGGCTCACCGCGCGCGACCTCGGGCTCAACGTCGGCATCCTCAAGGACGAAGGCGAGAAGTACGCCGCCAAGGTCGAGGACGTCTGGCAGGAACTCCGGGCTCTCGACGACGAGTAGCTGAGGCGCTTCCCCCGAGTTTATCCCGTCAAGGTTCGCCAAGCCGGGCCCGAAAGGCTATTATCGGCGACGAATCAATCGGGTGCGGCTGGCAGTGCAATTGCCCCGGCACCCTGAGCGCGAGATCCCGATGAACAAGCCAGCGCCCAAAGAGCCGTCGATGGACGAGATTCTGTCTTCGATCCGACAGATCATCGCGGAAGACGATGCTACGGCCCGCAAGTCCTCCGGCCCGTCCCTGGCATTTCCTCCTCCGCCGCAGGCCGGCCCCGCCACTGTGACCAGCTTTGCTCCGCCGGTCGAAGAACCCACGCCGCTGGCGCTGTCACCCGAGCAGATCGTCGAAGCCGACGAGCTGGAAGCCGATGTCAAGTTGACCGAGATGCCGGGAGGCCCATCCGACAGCGTACTCGCACCGGGCAGCATGGCGACACCAATTCCCGATGCTGCGCACGAAGACACCCCGCGCGGCTTCGTGGACGCCGACCTTGTCGATGGCGATGACGTCGACTTCGCTCCGGAACCGCCAGCACCCCAGCCCGCGCCCAGCGCGGCGGTCGAGCCTGAACCGCAGCCTCGTCCGGCCGCCCCGCCGCAGCCGCCGCCGCGGCCAGCGATACCGGTATCCCGTGCCGCGCCGATGCCCGATCCCACGCTCAGCAGCGACATTGCCGAGCAGCTGCTGAAGCCGGCGACCGACGCCGCCGTTCGTCACACCTTCGCGCGTCTCGGCAACGTCGCCGTAGGCGCTCCGGGTGTCACCCTCGAAGACCTCATGCGCGACATGCTTCGTCCCATGCTCAAGGACTGGCTGGACGAGAACCTGCCGTCGGTCGTCGAGCGCATGGTCGAGCGTGAGATCGCCCGCATCTCGCGCGGCGTCGAGTAGGCGGCCGCGCAAGCCGCGATTGACTTGAGCCGCCCGATTGGGCTTAGACCTGTGCCCAATCCAAATAGCCGTGCGCGACCGGATCGGGGCGCGGGCGGCTGGTGCGCTGGAATACCCTGAATGATCGACAAGACGTATGAGCCGGGCGCCGTCGAGGGGCGCATCTATCAGGCATGGCTGGATGCAGGCGCATTCGATGCCGGTGCCGGGGCCGAACCGGGTGCCGAGCCGTATTCTATCGTCATCCCACCGCCCAACGTCACCGGCAGCCTGCACATCGGGCACGCGCTCAACAATACGCTGCAGGATATCCTCATTCGCTTCGAGCGCATGCGCGGCAAGGACGTGCTGTGGCAGCCCGGCACCGACCACGCCGGCATCGCGACGCAGATGATCGTCGAGCGCCAGCTGATGGAGAACCAGCAGCCCGGCCGCCGCGAGCTCGGGCGCGAGGAGTTCCTCAAGCGCGTCTGGGCCTGGAAGGCCCAGAGCGGCGGCACGATCATGAACCAGCTCAAGCGCCTTGGTGCCTCCGCCGACTGGTCGCGCGAGCGCTTCACGATGGACGAGGGACTCTCGGAGGCCGTCCGCAAGGTCTTCGTCGAGCTCTACCGCAAGGGACTCATCTACCGCGCCAAGCGCCTGGTGAACTGGCACCCCGGCCTCGAAACGGCGATCTCCGACCTTGAGGTCGAGAACATCGAGGTGCAGGGCAAGATGTGGCACCTGCGCTACCCCATCGAGAACTCGGACGACTACATCGTCGTCGCCACCACGCGACCCGAGACGATGCTCGGCGACGCGGCCGTCGCGGTGCACCCACAGGACGAGCGCTACGCGCCGCTCATCGGCAAGTATGTCATCCTGCCGCTGGTCGGCCGCCGTATCCCCATCATCGGCGACGAATACGCCGACCCGGAGCTCGGCTCGGGTGCGGTCAAGATCACGCCGGCACACGATTTCAACGACTTCGAGGTCGGCCAGCGCCATAACCTGCGGCCGATCAACATCTTCACTACCCAGGCGAAGATCAACGCCTATGCCCCCAAGGCATATCGCGGACTCGATCGTTTCGAGGCCCGCACGAAGGTCCTCGAGGACCTCGAGGCGCAGGGTGCCGTGGTCTGGGTCGAAGACAAGCCGATCATGGTGCCGCACGACGAGAAGACCAAGCTCGTCGTCATCGAGCCCTACCTGACCGACCAGTGGTTCGTGCGCGCCGACGTGCTCGCCCAGCCGGCCATGGCGGCGGTCCGCGAGGGCCGCACTAAATTCGTGCCCCAGAGCTGGGAGAACACCTATTTCGCCTGGATGGAGAGCATCAAGCCGTGGTGCATCTCCCGCCAGCTGTGGTGGGGCCACCAGATCCCCGCGTGGTACGGACCGCGCATTGCGAGCGATCCCGATTTCGGCAAGCCCGACGCCGGCCCCAAGGTCTTCGTCGCGGCCGATGAAGACGACCTGCGCCGCGTCGCCGCCGAGTACTACGGCAAGCCGGTCCAGATATACGACGGCGGCCTGTCTTCGCCGTCTTACCAGGCAGCGGTGAGCCTCTTCGAGAAGACCCAGATGCAGCGCCGCGACCCTGCCGTCTGGGCAAAGGAGAAGGCTGCCGACCCGATCGCCGAGTTGCGCGATTCCAAGGCGCCGCTCCACCGCGACGAGGACGTGCTCGACACCTGGTTCTCTTCGGCGCTGTGGCCGTTCTCGACGCTTGGCTGGCCGCAGCAAACCCCCGAACAGCGCCGCTACTACCCGACCAATACGCTGGTTACGGGCTTTGACATCATCTTCTTCTGGGTCGCCCGGATGATGATGATGGGCATCGAGTTCATGGGCAAGGAGCCGTTCGAGACGGTCTACGTTCACGCGCTCGTGCGCGACGAGCACGGCGCCAAGATGAGCAAGACCAAGGGCAACGTGATCGACCCCCTAGGGCTTATCGACACCTACGGCGCCGACGCCACACGCTTTACGCTGGCCGCCATGGCCGCGCAGGGCAGAGACCTTCGCCTCGCCATGAGCCGGGTCGAGGGTTACCGCAACTTCGTCACCAAGCTCTGGAACGCCGCGCGCTTCCTGGAGATGAACGAGTGCCACCGGCTGGCGGACTTCAACCCCGCCGCCGTCGAGCAGCCGCTCAACCGCTGGATCATCGGCGCCACTGCCCGCGCGGTCGCCAACGTCACCTCCGCGCTCGAGGACTTCCGCTTCAACGAAGCGGCCAATGCCGGCTACGACTTCGTCTGGGGCACCTACTGCGACTGGTACCTCGAGCTCAGCAAGCCGATCCTCACGGGCGAGGACATCGTTGCCCGCAACGAGACGCGGGCGACCGCCGCCTTCGCGCTCGACCAGATCCTCAAGCTCCTCCACCCCTTCATGCCGTTCGTGACCGAGGAGCTGTGGACGGAGACCGGCAGCGTCGGCCCCAAGCGCGAACGCCCGCTGATCCTTTCGCGCTGGCCCGCGCTCCAGGGACTGGAGAACCCGGACGCCGAAGCCGACATGAACTGGCTGATCGAGGTCATCACCGGCATCCGCTCGGTGCGCCAGGAGATGAACGTTCCCGCCGGCGCCAAGATTCCGCTGGTCGTCGTCGGGGCAGGGGCCGAGACCGGCACCCGGGTCGAGGAGCAGCTCGCGGCGCTCACCCGCATGGCACGCCTCGAGCGCGTCGACTATGCCGACGACGTGCCCGCCGGCTCGGCGCAGATCGTCGTCGGAGAAGCCACCTTCGCCCTGCCGCTCGCCGGCATCATCGACCTCGCGGCCGAACGCTCCCGGCTGGAGAAGGACGTCGGCAAGCAGGACGACGAGGTGGCCAAGATCGACAAGAAGCTCGGCAACCCCCAGTTCGTCGCCAAGGCACCCGAAGAGGTCATCGAGGAGCAACGCAGCCGGCGGGCGGAAGCCGTCGAGCGTCGCGCGCGTCTGGTCGAGGCGCTGGAGCGTCTGAAATGAGGCTCCGGGCCGGCTGAATTACGGGCGTTCTTTGCAGCTGTGGGCTTTTTGCAACAGCCGATTTGAAACCCGCGCAAGCATCAGTCCCGTCAACCATTTGCTGACCCTGCACGCCACAATCTCTCCCTAAACGGGGCTGAGAACGCGGAGGACTGGGGGCGGGCATTTTCTGCGAACGGATGGTGTGTCATCCGGACGCCGGTAGATGTGTGGTCCGCCCTTGCACCTTCACCGGGTGCCGATCATAGAAGCGTCCGATCAGAAGACGCCGACGACGGCAAAAGGTGAGGAACGACAGGGACCATGGCTACCAACTACATCGACAAATCCCGGCTGCCGAGCCGCCATGTGACTGAGGGGCCGGAGCGGGCACCGCACCGCTCGTACCTCTACGCCATGGGTCTGACCGACGAGCAGATCCACCAGCCGCTCGTAGGGGTCGCCACCGCCTGGAACGAGGCCGCTCCCTGCAACATCTCGCTTGGCCGCCAGGCGCAGGCCGTCAAGAAGGGCGTGGCCGCCGCCCGCGGCACCCCGCGCGAGTTCACCACAATCACCGTGACTGACGGCATGGCGATGGGCCATCAGGGGATGAAATCCTCGCTGGCCTCGCGCGACGTCATCGCCGATTCGGTCGAGCTGACGATGCGCGGCCACAGCTACGACGCGCTGGTCGCGATGGCCGGCTGCGACAAGTCTCTGCCCGGCATGATGATGGCGATGATCCGCCTCAACGTGCCGTCGATCTTCATCTATGGCGGCTCGATCCTGCCGGGCAAGTTCCGTGGCCGCGACGTCGTCGTGCAGGACCTGTTCGAGGCGGTGGGCCTCCATTCCGTCGGCAAGATGAGCGACGAAGACCTCGACGAGCTCGAGCGCGTCGCCTGCCCCTCGGCCGGCTCCTGCGGCGGCCAGTACACCGCCAACACCATGGCCATGGTCGCCGAGGCGATCGGGCTGGCGCTCCCCTATAGCTGCGGCGCGCCGGCGCCGTACGAAATCCGCGATGCTTTCTGCGCGGCGTCGGGCGAGCAGGTCATGGAGCTGCTCAAGATGCAGCTCCGTCCGCGCCAGATCGTGACGCGCGAGGCGTTCGAGAACGCCGCGATGACCGTCGCGGCGACCGGCGGCTCGACCAACGCCGCGCTGCACCTGCCGGCGATGGCGCACGAGGCCGGGATCGAGTTCGACCTCTTCGACGTCGGCGAGATCTTCAAGCGCACGCCCTATATCGGCGACCTCAAGCCCGGCGGGCGCTACGTCGCCAAGGACCTCTTCGAGGCCGGTGGCATCCCGCTGGTCATGAAGGCGCTGCTCGAGGGCGGCTACCTCCACGGCGACTGCATGACGGTGACCGGCAAGACCGTCGCCGAGAACCTCGCCAACGTGAAGTGGAACGAGCACCAGGACGTCATCCGCTCGACCGCCAACGCCATTTCGCCCACCGGCGGCGTCGTCGCGCTACGCGGCAATCTCGCGCCGGACGGCGCGATCGTTAAGGTTGCCGGATTGAAAAACTTGCGTTTTTCCGGTCCAGCACGTGTCTTCGACCGCGAAGAAGAATGCTTCGAAGCCGTCAACAGCCGCGACTACAACGAGGGCGATGTGCTGGTCATCCGCTATGAGGGGCCTAAGGGCGGCCCGGGCATGCGCGAGATGCTCTCGACCACCGCTGCGCTGTACGGGCAGGGCATGGGCGACAAGGTGGCGCTGATCACCGACGGCCGCTTCTCGGGTGCGACCCGCGGCTTCTGCGTCGGCCACGTCGGCCCGGAGGCTGCAGTCGCTGGCCCGATCGCACTGGTGCAGGACGGGGACATCATCACCCTCGATGCCGTCGAGGGCACGATTTCGGTCAATGTCACCGACGAAGAGTTTGCCCGGCGGAAAGCCGCCTGGAGCCCGCGTGACGCCGAGTTCGGCTCGGGCGCGATCTGGAAGTATGCCCAGCTGGTCGGGCCGGCTCGCTACGGCGCGCTGACCAACCCCGGCGCCAAGGGCGAGAAGGAGCAATATGCGGATATTTAGGGCAGGGGCGCTGGTCTCGGCGGCTGCGGCGATCGTGTTGTTCGCCGCACTGCCGGTGCGTGCCCAAACCCAGCCAGAAGCGGCTTCTACTACGCCGGCGACGGCTGCCGATGCTGCTCTGGCCATGGCCAACATGCTCGATGGCGCCGGGGGCGGCATTTCGAGCGCCGACCAGATGTCTGCGCTCGAGGATGCGGCCGAAGCCGGCCAGCCCATGGCCCTCTACCAGCTCGGCCTGATGTACGAGAGCGGCGAAGGCGTTGCCAAGGACCCGGTCAAGGCGTTCGGGTATTTCTCCCAGATCGCCAACGATCACGCCGATGCCGCGCCGCGCGGCGTCGAGGCCGACATCGTCGCCCAGAGCTTCGTCAAGATTGGCGAGTACTACGCCGAAGGCCTGCCGGATGCCGGCGTCCGCCAGGACTCCCAACGCGCTCACGCAATGATCATGCACGCGGCGACCTATTTCGGGGATGCCGACGCGCAGTACCGCCTGGGTCAGCTCTACCTCGACGAGAACGAGCTCGGCCGTAACCCGCTGCAGAGCGCGCGCTGGCTTTCCCTTGCCGCGCGGAAGGGGCACGCGGCGGCGCAGGCAACTTTAGGCAACCTCTTGTTCAACGGCGACAAGGGGTTAGACCCTCAGCCCGAGGAGGGCCTGATGTGGCTGACCGTCGCGAGCCGCCGGGTAGCCGGGACGGCGGACGAAGATTGGGTCAACGACCTGCTCAACGCCGACATGTCGGTCGCAACCCCCGAGCAGCGGAACCGCGCCGAGCGCATGGCCGAGTCGCTCGGCTCAAGGTTCGGCGGCCTCTGACTGCAAGCGGGCGATGCGGGTCGAGGGCAGCTGTCATTGCGGAGCGATCGCCTTCGAAGCCGAAGTTGATCCGGGCCGCGTACGCATCTGCCATTGCACGGATTGCCAGCAGCTTTCAGGTACGGCCTTTCGAGTAACCGCTCCGTGCGCTGAACGGGACTTCCGGCTCCTGCGCGGGGAGCCGAAAATCTACATCAAGACCGCGGATAGTGGCCGGCGCAGGCAGCAGGCGTTCTGTGCCGATTGCGGGTCGCCGCTCTACGCTACATCCGACACCCCGCCGGGCGATCGCAAGATCGGCATCCGCGTCGGTGTCCTCGCCCAGCGGCGCGATCTGGTGCCGCAACGCCAGTACTTCCACCGCTCCATGCTGCCCTGGCTGCCCCGGTTACCCGGTGAGCTGTTCGAGGGCGACTGAGGCCCGCTAAAGCGCGAAGGTCGCTTCGACCGGGACGTGATCGCTGGGCTTTTCCCAGCCGCGCACTTCCTTGTGCACGCGGACGCCCTGCAGCCGGTCGGCTGCCTGCGGCGAGCAGAGGATGTGGTCGATCCTGATGCCGTCGTCACGCTCCCAGCCGAACGTCTTGAAGTCCCAGAAGGTGTAGGCGTCGTCATCGACGATCGACCGCACGGCGTCGGTCAGCCCGAGGTTCATCAGCGCGCGGTGCTTCGCCCGGCTCTCGGGCTGGAACAGCGCATCCCTGGTCCAGTTGGCCGGGTTCTTGGCATCATGGGGCATCGGGATGATGTTGAAGTCCCCGAGAATGACGAACGGCTCCTCGAGCGCCAGCCGCTCCTCGACGTAGCGGTGCAGCCGGTCCATCCAGCTCAGCTTGTAGAACCACTTGTCGGTGCCGACCGGATTGCCGTTGGGCAGGTATATGCCGCAGACCCGCACGATCCCGCTCTCGCAGGGGACCACCCCCTCGATGAGCCGGGCATGCTCGTCGGCATCGTCGCCCGGTAGATCGCGGCAGACCTCATCGAACGGCGTCTTCGAGAGGATGGCGACGCCGTTCCAGCTCTTCTGGCCGTTGATTTCGATGTTGTAGCCGAGCGCCTCGAGCTCCATGCGCGGAAAGGCTTCGTCGACCGTCTTGGTCTCCTGCAGCACGACGACGTCCGGCTGCTCCTGCTCCAGCCACTTCGTCAGGCACGGCATGCGCGCCTTGATGCCGTTGATGTTCCAGGTAGCGATGCGCATCAGACGCTGCGCCCATAGATGGCGTCGCGGATTTCCTCGCGATAAGGACCGTTGCAGCCCTCGAACGCGGTGTTGCTGAACGAGGCGACGCTGAGGCCGGCCTCGCGGTCGATGAACCAGTTGTGTCCATAGACGCCGCCCCAGCGGACGGTGCCGCGGTTCTGCGGCGTACGCGCGGCGGCCACGTCGTCGACGATGGCGCCAAGGAAGCCGAACCGCTCGCCCTCACGGCCGACGCCGTCCATCGGCACGTCACCGATCTGGTTGGACAGCGCCGCATCGACGGTTTCGGGTTTGAGCGCCGAGCCGCCGCCGGTGCGCACCATCTCGAGGAAACGCAGGAAGTCTGGCGCCGTACCCGCCATGCCGGAGCCGCCCGACTGCGGCGCGAGCGGGTTGAAGATGCGGCTCGGGCAGAAGGTGGTGCCGCCAGGCCCACCATTGCGGTCGGGCAGGAAGGTGGTGTCGCCCATCCGCACTGGCTCCGGCTTGCCGTCGGTATAGGGCACCGCCAGCCGCGCCACATCGGTGACGCCAAACCGCGTGTCGTCCATGCCGAGCGGGCCGGTGACGTAGCGCTGAACCGCCGCGTCGAGGCTGCTGCCGTTGATGGTGGCGACGATGCAGCCCAGCACGTCTATGGCCGTCGAATAGAGCCAGCGCGTGCCTGGTACGAACTTGAGCGGCATCTGGCCGAGCCGCCGCACGTTCTCCTCGAGCGGCAGGATCGGCCCGCTCATGCCGGCAGAGGCCTCCACCGCCTTGAGCGCATCGGCGTCGTATGAAACCCCAGCGGTATGCGTCATGAGGTGCCGCACCAGCACCTGGCCCGGCGTCCCGTCGGCCAGCTTCGGCGTGAAGAACGGCAGGTATTCGCTCACCTCCTCATCGAGGCTGAGCAGGCCGGCGTCGACCATCGCCAGCGCGGTGGCGGCGACCAGCGGCTTGGTGCACGAGGCCATGCGAAAGATCGCGTCCTGCGCCATGGCGCGCCCGGCCTCCCGATCGGCGAGGCCCGCTGCGCGCGCATAGACGACCTCGCCCTCCCTGGCAACGAGCAGGACGGTCCCGACGATCTTCTTGCGCGCAATCGCGCTGTCGATCGCGTCATCGAGGCGGGTGGCAAGGCTGCTGTCGATCTTGGCGTCCATCTCGTCCCTCCGTTCGGCGCGAGAGTTCCACACCAATGAGCCGCCCAGGGCAAGCCC
>JAEZBF010000041.1 GCA_023427545.1 Pseudomonadota bacterium | reverse complement strand
CCGCGCTGGTAGACGTACTCGGCGATCGGCGTCGAACCCACGAAGCTCACCGCCTTGATGTCGGGATGGTCGAGGGTGTGGTCGACCGCTTCCTTGTCGCCGTGGACGATGTTGAACACGCCCTCGGGCAGCCCCGCCTCCATGAAGAGGGTCCACGCCAGCAGGGAGGCGGACGGGTCGCGCTCGGATGGCTTGAGGATAAACGTGTTCCCGCAGGCGATGGCAATGGGGTACATCCACATCGGGACCATGGCGGGGAAGTTGAACGGCGTGATGCCCGCCACGACGCCGAGCGGCTGGCGGTCCGAATAGGTGTCGATGTTGGGCCCGACGTTACGGGAGAACTCGCCCTTCAAGAGCTGCGGGATGCCGCAGGCGAAATCGACGCAGTCGATGCCGCGCGCCACCTCGCCCATGGCGTCGTCATGCACCTTGCCGTGCTCGCGCGAGATCTCGCGCGCGAGGTCGGCGGCGTGGCGGTCGCAGAGCTCCTTGAACCGGAACATGATGCGGGCCCGCTTCATCGGCGGCATGTTGGCCCATGCCGGGAACGCCGCCTTCGCAGCGGCTACGGCCTCGTCGATCTCGGCATTGGTCGAGAGCGGCAGCTCGGCGATCTGCTCGCCGGTCGCGGGGTTGAACACCGGGCTGCGGCGCCCCGAACCGGAGGTCACACGCTTGCCGGCGACGGCGTTCTCGATGGTCTGCATCAGTCGATACTCGTGAGGATGTCGCGCAGCTTTTCGACGATCGTGTCGATGTGCTGCTTTTCGACGATAAGGGGCGGCGAGAGCGCGATGATGTCGCCGGTGGTGCGGATGAGGAGCCCGTTCTCGAAGGCTTTGACGAAGGCCGAGAAGGCTCGCTTGGTCGGCGATCCGGCGATCGGCTCGAGCTCGATGGCGCCGACCAGGCCGATGTTGCGGATGTCGATGACGTGCGGGCAATCGCGCAGCGAATGCAGCGCCTCCTCGAAGTACGGACCGATCTCGGCGCCGCGCGTGAGCAGGCCTTCGTCGCGATAGGTCTCGAGCGTCGCAAGGCCTGCGGCAGAGGCGATCGGGTTCCCCGAATAGGTATAGCCGTGCATGAACTCGATCATGTGCTCCGGCCCGCCCATGAAGGCGTCGTGGATCTCGGGGGTGACGAGCACCGCCCCCATCGGGATGACGCCGTTGGTCAGGCCCTTGGCGGTGATCATGATGTCGGGGGTGACGCCGAAATAGTCGGCGGCGAACGGCGTGCCAAGGCGGCCGAAGCCGGTGATGACCTCGTCGAAGATCAGCAGGATGCCGTGCTTCCTCGTGATCTCGCGCAGCTTCTGCAGGTAGCCCGGCGGCGGGATCAGCACGCCGGTCGAACCGGCCACCGGCTCGACGATAACCGCCGCGATGGTCGAAGCATCGTGCAGCGTGACGATCCGCTCGAGCTCATCGGCGAGCTCGGCGCCGTGCTGCGGCAGCCCCCGCGAGAACGCGTTCTTGGCGAGGTTGTGGGTGTGCGGCATGTGGTCGACACCGGTCAGCAGTGTGCCGAACATCTTGCGGTTGTTGACGATGCCGCCGACCGAAATGCCGCCGAAGTTGACGCCGTGATAGGCGCGTTCACGGCCGATCAGGCGGGTCCGGCTGCCGTCGCCCTTTACCCGGTGATAGGCTAGCGCGACCTTGAGGGCGGTCTCGACCGATTCCGAGCCCGAGTTGGTGTAGAGGACGTGCTCCAGCCCCTGCGGCGCGATCGAGACCAGCGCATTGGCGAGCTCGAACGCCTTGGGGTGGCCCATCTGGAAAGCCGGCGCGTAGTCGAGCTCGCCCGCCTGGTGGGCGATCGCCTCGACGATCTTTGGCCGGCAGTGGCCGGCGTTGACGCACCAGCGCCCGGCCGTGGCATCCAGCACCTCGCGGCCGTCGACCGTGTAGTAGTGCATGTCCTTGGCGCGCGCGAACATGCGCGGCGCCTTCTTGAACTGCCGGTTGGCGGTGAAGGGCATCCAGAACGCGGACAGATCGTTCGGGGTCACGTTCAGGCGATGGGACACGCGCATCTCCCCAGCAGCGGTGCCCGCCAGCCGTTTGAGGCTTGACGGGGACGGCGCTAACCTCAGAATTTGACCAGTTGGAAAAACGTTAGCATCCCCATCCTGCCGATCAAGGCAAAAATGCCGGGGGGATGGGCAGGAGGACGCGCTTGAACGAGGCTGCACCGATTCGCCCGCGCACGCGCATCCAGCGGGAAAAGCAGGACCAGATTCTGGCCGCTGCCCTGGAGGTCTTCTCGCGCGAGGGCTTCCGCGGCGCAACCATCGACCAGATCGCCGAAGCGGCGGGTATGAGCAAGCCCAACCTGCTCTACTACTTCCCGCGAAAGGAGGAGATCCACAAGCGGCTGATCGCCGAGCTGCTCACAAGGTGGCTGGCGCCGCTCGAGGAAATGGACGCCGGCGGCGACCCCATCCCGGAGATCCGCTCCTACATCCGCCGCAAGCTCGAAATGGCGCGCGATTATCCCCGCGAGAGCCGGCTCTTTGCCAACGAAATCCTGCAGGGCGCGCCGCGCATCTACGACCTGCTCGCGGTCGACCTCAAGAACCTGGTCGACGAGAAGGCCAAGGTGCTCCTCAGCTGGATGGACCAGGGCAAGATCGTCCGCACCGACCCTTATCACCTCATTTTTGCGATCTGGGCCACGACCCAGCACTACGCCGACTTCGACGCCCAGGTGCAGGCCGTGCTCGGCAAGGACCGCGGCGGCGAGGCCCGCTTCGAGGACGCGGCCCGCTTTCTCGAAAACCTCTTCATGCACGGCCTCGTGCCCAAGGCGGGTTAGCGGCCTCAGGAAGCGCCGCGCGGAAAGGGCAGAAGGGGCGGACACGCGCCTGATATTCGCGGAAGGCATCGCCGCGCGAGCGGAGCATGTGCGCCTCGAGCAGCGGGATGCCCGAGACGTGAACCAGCAGCCAGTACATCATCGCCGGCGCGGCCAGCGTGATGAGGCCCCAGGGATAAATCGGTAGGCTCAGACCTATCGGCACATATCCGACCCAGTAGAGCCACTCGAAGAAGTAGTTGGGGTGCCGCGACAGCGACCAGAGGCCGGCGTCGCAGACCTTGCCCCTGTTGGCGGGATCGGCGGCGAATTCACGCAGTTGGCGGTCGCTGATGCCTTCCCCGACGATTGCCCCAAGGCAGACGAGCCCAGCGCATCGAACAGGCCGAGCGGGGCCGGGTTGCGCGCGGCAACGAAGATACAGAGCACCAGCACCAGCGCCGCGGCCGCCTGTATCTGCAGGAAGAGGAAGAGCTGGCTCCGGTAACGGTCGCCCCACTCCTCGCGCAGCTTGGCGTAGCGGGGGTCGTCGCCGCCACGGACGGTGCGTCGGCCGATGTGCACGGCGAGCCGGAACGACCAGAGGGCGACGAGGGCCGCAACGATCAGTGCCCGCCCGGAGGGCTCGCCTGGGCCGAGCGGCAGGAGCGCCGCGGCGACGCCCGCCAGTCCGATGCCGCCGCTCCAGAAGGTGTCCGTCCAGCCCGATTTGCCGGTCCGCAGCACCACCGTCCAGGCAATGGCCATGATGGCGGCCAGCGCAACCGCGGGCACAACGAGGCCGAGGACGATCGTCATCGCGCGGGCTGCAGGGCCGGGGCATCGGCCGTTTCTGCCGCGGTGACGCGCCGGACGAACGCCACAGTCTCTGCCAGCACCGGCGCAAGCAGCCGGAGCGGACGCCCGAAGGCGCCGACGACTTCGGCGTGCCCCAGCCGCGGATAGGTGATCGTTTCCACCTCCGCCCCGGCGCTGCGCAGACGCGCTGCAAGCCGCGTCGTGTTTCCCGGATCGACCACCCGGTCGCGTCCACCGGTGATCAACAGCGCCGCCGGCCCGCCTGCGCCGGCGAAGTTGATGGGCTGACTGGCCGCCCGGCCCGGCTCGGGGCCGAAGATCTGCTCGAGCACCGCCGAATGGAGCGGCAGGAAATCGTAGGGGCCGGAGAGCCCGACCAGGCCGCGCAGGCACCGTCTCGCATCGACCCCGGCGCCTCGCAGCCACTGCGGGTCGAGCGCGAGCATGGCGGCGATGTGGGCGCCGGCGGAATGGCCCGCCAAGACAATCTTGCCGGAGTCGCCGCCAAAGGCGCCAATCGTCTCGGACACCCATTTGACTGTGCGGGCGCCGTCCTCGACGAAGGCCGGGAAATGCGCGTCCGGAAAGACCCGATAATCGGGAACGACGGTGACGATGCCCTCGGCCGCGAGCGCCGTGCCGACGAAGCGGTACATGGCGCGGTCGCCGGACTCCCAGCCGCCGCCATAGAAGAAGACCACGACCGG
>JAEZBF010000039.1 GCA_023427545.1 Pseudomonadota bacterium | reverse complement strand
GGGCAATCCTCGCGTCCGGCCTCTTTTCGCATGTCACGACTAGGTGAGGGCACCCATCGAACCCGTGCGGCCCGATGACACGGCCCGGAGTTCCGGCTAATGGAGCCGACTTCCATCCGGGGACTGTCTTCCTTGCCACACGAATATCAGGCGGACATCGACGCGGTCGGCCGCATCGAGACGGTGACCACGATGCTCGAGGTCGTGTGCCGCACGACCGGGATGGGATTTGCCGCGGTGGCGCGTGTCACAGCCGACCGCTGGATTGCCTGCAAGGTGCTCGACGAGATCGCCTTCGGGCTCGTCCCGGGCGGGGAGCTCTCCGTCGAAACCACGATCTGCAACGAGATCCGCCAGAGCGGCGAACCGGTGGTGATCGACCACGTGGCGGAGGACAAGGTCTTCTGCAATCACCCGACGCCGGCGATGTACGGGTTCCAGAGCTACATCTCGATGCCGATCTTCCGGAAAGACGGCTCGTTTTTCGGCACGCTATGCGCCATCGATCCACGCCCGGCTCGGCTCAATACGCCGCAAGTGGTCGGGATGTTCCGGCTCTTTGCCGAGCTGATCGCCTTGCATCTCGACGCCGGCGACCGGGTGGACGCGTCGGAACGCCTGCTCACGGACGAGCGGGCCCTCTCCACCCTGCGCGAGCAGTTCATCGCGGTGCTCGGACACGATCTTCGCAACCCGGTCGCGGCCATCGATTCGGGACTGAAGCTGCTCCGCCTCTCCAACCTCGAACCCAAGGCCGCCAAGGTCGTCGAGTTGATCCAGGACAGCGTTCTCCGCATAGACGCGATGATCAACGACGTGCTGGATTTCGCCCGCGGGCGCCTGGGAACCGGAATCCCGGTGCGACGGATGGAGGAAGTCGCGCTGGAGCCCATCCTCAGCCAGGTGGTCGACGAGCTGCGCGCGGTCTGGAGGGGACGCGAAATCGAAACGCACTTCGACCTGCAGCGCACTGTCGCCTGCGACCCCGTGCGGATGGGCCAGCTGCTCTCGAACCTGCTCGCGAACGCGCTGTCCCACGGTGACCATGGGCAACCCGTCCGCGTCGAAGCTGCGGCGTCGGGGGATCGCTTGGAGCTTTCAGTCAGCAATGCCGGCGATCCGATTTCGCCAGAGACGCTCGAGCATCTGTTCGAGCCGTTCTACCGCGGCCGATCGCAGGCCGATCGGCGAGGCCTCGGCCTCGGGCTCTATATTGCCTACGAGATCGCGCAGGCGCACGGGGGCACGCTGACCGCCAGCTCCAGCGCGGCCCAGACGCGCTTCACCTTCACGATGCCGATCGCCTGACGCTCAGACGAACTTGACTCCCAGCTCGTCGCCCTTGCGCCAGGCGACGGTGCATTGGTGACGCGTCCCGTCGGACAGCCTGAGCTCGAAGGTATCGGGGATGCCGACGGTCAGGGCGACTCGCAACTGCGCGCCGCCGGCCGAAAGATTGCGCACGGTGCACTCGATGGTGGAACGGGCATCGTTGAAGACGATCCGCGCACCCTTGAGCGTCCGCTGCCGCTGCGTCTGCCGGTGCTCTTCCATGGGAAAAGGATAGAAAACGCGTCCTTAGGACGGGTTAACAGCCTTAGGGCAGTTGCTTGAATCCATCGGCGAAGCCGGTCAGCGAAACGGGGATGCCGACACCTTCCTCGGGCGTCTTGAACACCACGAAGATCGCGTTCTTGCCTTCCGAGAGCGTCTTGAGCAGGGCGTCGTCGATCACGACCTCGGCGACGCAGCCGTTGGGCAGGCAGCGCACGAACGCCACCCGCCCCATGTCGACGCCGTCGACGTTGAGGCCAAGCCCGTTCGGCAGCAGCACGCCGAGCGGCGCGAGTACCCGCAGCAGCCGGGCCTGGCGGTCGGCCGTCTTGAGGACGATAACCGACAGCCCCACGTTGGGCTGATCCTCGGCAGTCACGTTCTGGATGATGGCGCACTGCTCAAAGCTCGCGCCGGGCGGCGTATCGCAGCTCATCTGCCAGTCGCCGTACTGCGCCTTTACCACGCCCTGCGCGATGGTGGCCGAGGGCAGGGCAAACGTAAGGGCCGCCGCAAGGGCAGCCAGCATGCGCATGATATATAGCCTCACCGGCAGCACCCCGTTTTCAACGCAACCAGCCTCGGCAACGTACGGCGCCCTATCTCGTTTAGCCCAACAGGCTTGTCAATCGCGGCGCGGAATGGGCTAGACAACTGCGGCACGGGTGAGGCGGCCATCCACCGGCGCACCAATTTGACGCATCGGGCCGGAACGCGCGACAATTGCCTAGCTTAGGCGGATGTGATTTAGGTCACGGCGCAAAGACCTGAGCGCTCCGTACGCGAGTCGTGGTCCACGCTTGCGGGCACGGCAGAGCCGCCCAGGATGCTTCGCCCGCTGCAGTCAAAACGCCATTCTCATGGGGGTTGTTAGGTGATCGGCAAGTCTCTCCGCACGTTCGGAACGGCGATTGGAGCGGCGCTCGCAGCCGGCCCTGTCGCGGCGCTTGCGCAGGACAACGCGTATCACCATTCCGGCCCGGGCGAGGTCGGGTTCCAGGAGTCGGTGACCCCGATCATGGACTCGATCATCACCTTCCACGACGGCGTGCTGCTGTGGACCACCGGCCTGATCGTCGCGCTGGTGCTGATCCTGCTCGTCTGGGTGATGGTGCGGTTCAACGCCAAGTCCAACCCCGTGCCATCCGCTACTACGCACAACACCCTCGTCGAGATCGTCTGGACCGTGGTCCCGATCATCATCCTCGTCGTCATCGCGATCCCCTCGTTCGGGGTGCTGAGCGACCAGCTCACGATGCCGGACGGCGAACGCAAGTACCTGGGCAGCAACATATTCTCGTTCGGCACCACCGAAGTCCCGCCGCCCGCCCTGACCGTCAAGGCGACCGGCGCGCAGTGGTACTGGACGTATGAGTACGTCGACCAGGGAAAGAGCTTCGACTCCAACATTCTCCCCGAGGATGAGCGCCTCGCGCAGCCCAACCCGCAGCCGCGCCTGCTGGCCGTCGACAACATGCTCATCGTGCCCGTCGACACCACGGTCCGCGTGCAGGTCACCTCCGACCCGACGGGCGTCATCCACGCCTTCTACGTGCCCTCGTTCGGCGTCCTCATCGATGCCGTGCCGGGCCGCCTCAACGAAACCTGGTTCAACGCCCGCAAGACCGGCGTCTACTACGGTCAGTGCCGCGAACTCTGCGGCAAGGACCACGCCTTCATGCCGATTGCCGTGCGCGTCGTGACCCAGGATCAGTTCGCGACCTTTATGACCGCCCTGCAGGCCGGCAACGTGCAGAGCGCCAACCAGACGCTGCCCCCGATCGACGGCTGATCGTCGGACAACGCTGGACAAGAGATACGCAAGGAAAGACCGCCGCCATGGCCGACATCCATCACCCCCTCCAGGATACCAGCGCCCTCGGTCATGCCGAGGCGCATGATCACGGGCACCCCACCGGCTGGCGGCGTTACGTCTATTCGACGAACCACAAGGACATCGGCACGATGTACCTCATCTTCGCGATCATCGCGGGGGTGATCGGTGCGCTGCTCTCGGGCTTCATGCGCCTCGAGCTGCAGGAGCCGGGGATCCAGATCTTCCACGGCCTGGCGTCGATGGTCTACGGCACCGAGGGCGGTGAAGCCCTCGACCAGGGCAAGCACATGTACAATGTGTTCACCACCGGCCACGGCCTGATCATGATCTTCTTCATGGTCATGCCGGCGATGATCGGCGGCTACGCCAACTGGTTCGTGCCGCTGATGATCGGCGCGCCGGACATGGCGTTCCCGCGCATGAACAACATCTCGTTCTGGCTGTTGCCGCCGGCCTTCCTGCTGCTGCTGATCTCGATGTTCGTGCCCGGCGAGTCGGACCTGCTGCTCGGCTCCGGCACCGGCTGGACGATCTACCCGCCGCTATCGACGGCCGGACACCCCGGGCCTTCGATGGATTTCGCGATCCTTTCCATCCACATCGCGGGTGCGAGCTCGATCCTTGGTGCGATCAACTTCATCACCACAATCTTCAACATGCGCGCCCCAGGCCTGACGCTGCACAAGATGCCGCTGTTCCCGTGGTCCATCCTGGTGACGGCGTTCCTGCTGCTGCTCTCGCTCCCGGTGCTCGCCGGCGGCATCACCATGCTGCTGACGGACCGCAACTTCCAGACGACGTTCTTCGTGCCCGACAAGGGCGGCGACCCGGTGCTGTTCCAGCATCTCTTCTGGTTCTTCGGCCACCCCGAAGTGTACATCCTGATCCTGCCCGGCTTCGGCATCGTCAGCCACATCGTCTCCACCTTCTCGCGCAAGCCGATCTTCGGCTACCTCGGCATGGTCTACGCCATGGTCGCGATCGGCGGCGTCGGCTTCGTGGTGTGGGCGCACCACATGTACACTACCGGCCTCAGCCTTGATGTGCAGCGCTACTTCGTTGCCGCGACGATGGTGATCGCCATTCCGACGGGCGTGAAGATCTTCTCGTGGATCGCCACCATGTGGGGCGGGTCGATCAGCTTCCGTCCGCCGATGCTGTGGGCGCTGGGGTTCATCTTCCTCTTCACCCTAGGCGGCGTGACCGGCGTCATCCTCGCCAACGCGAGCGTCGACCGGGCCCTGCACGACAGCTACTACGTGGTTGCGCACTTCCACTACGTGCTCTCGCTGGGCGCCGTGTTCGCGATCTTTGCCGCCTGGTACTACTGGTACCCCAAGATGTTCGGGCTGATGTACAACGAGCGCCTGGCGACGATCCACTTCTGGATCACCTTCGTGGGCGTGAACCTCGTGTTCTTCCCGCAGCACTTCCTGGGCCTCTCGGGCATGCCGCGGCGCTACATCGACTATCCGGACG
>JAEZBF010000341.1 GCA_023427545.1 Pseudomonadota bacterium | reverse complement strand
CATCGACTGCACGTCGATGCCGGCCGTCAGCGCGACCACGCCCTCAGGCAGCAGCTTGGTGCCGTCGTAGGGCTCTGCGCGCGCGGCGAGGAAGTGCGCGTCGATTGCCCGGTGGGTCTCCGCCTTGTAGGGAATGCCCAGCTGAGTGTTGTAGAAGGTCTGCTTGGTTTCCTGGTCACCTTGGGCGCCCAGCCACTTCTCCACTAGATCAACTACGGTGATGAAGGGCGAATAGAGCTTAGATGCCAAAAGCTCGCGTGCCGGTTCGGGACCGCGCGGCGCGCGCAGTGTTTGCAGATGGCATAACCCACCTGGTGCTCTTCGTCCCACTCCCACCGGCGCTCGATCAGCGGGTCCTGCCGCGAGCCGCAGCAGTGGAACACCTTGGTCTGGCGGTGCCGGACCGCGTGCTTGGTCGATACGATCTTGAGACGCCCAATCAGAGAGGACAGACAGTCGGACAGACAGTACGTTTCGGCGGCTCAGCCCCGGGCGGCGGGCACTTGCCTGAGAAACGTCTGCGAATAGTCTCGGAACGGCCCCGGTAAGTCCGCCTGCCGGCGCCCGATTCTGCCGCAGAAAACAACAGTTCGCGCGACTGCCGGTGAAGAGGTGCTGGCGGAGAGGAAGGGATTCGAACCCTCGAGACAGCTTTTGACCGTCTGCGCCCTTAGCAGGGGCGTGCCTTCGACCACTCGGCCACCTCTCCGGTCCGGGCTGATACAGGTGAAAGCGCGGGATGTGCAAGCGTCTTTGCCCCGCGTCTGCATTTTTCACCGCTGTCGGGAACGCGCACCGCCGCCGGGCATTGCCTCGCATCGGCCCCAATGAGGCTGCACACGGCCTGCCCTCGCATGCTGCATTCCTCCGCGAGAGAGGTCGCGGTGATGCGGATGGTGCGCCTCTTGTGCGCCATAGTAGAACGAAACGAAGGCCCTGCCGGGCCCGACATGACGGAGTTGGTTATGCGGACTGGAACATCGGCGTCGACGATGATGGGGTGCTTCGCCGCCCTGCTGCTCACCGGGGCTGTCACGGCGACCGCGCAGGAAGCGGCGCCTGCGGCCGCACCCGCCGCTCCGCCGGCCATTATCGAGGGCACCTGGCAGACCCAGAGCAAGTCCGAGATCACCATCACCCGATGCGATCAGAGCTTTTGCGGTGCGATCACCAAGATCGTCGTGCCGCCCGAGATGATCGCCAAGTACGGCAACGACCTCGCGGCGATCGGCACCAACTACACCGACCAGAACAACAAGGACCCTGCCCTGCGCAGCCGGCCGATCCAGGACCTCCAGATCCTCGTGATGCAGCCCCGCGACAACCCGCTCGCCTTCAAGGGTCAGCTCTACAACCCGCAGGATGGCAACATCTACGACGGCAACGTCGAGGTGCTGGGGGCGGACAGGATCAAGCTCAACGGCTGCGTGCTCTTCAACCTCCTCTGCATGGGCGAAGAGTGGGCCCGGGTGATTCCCGAACCCGAAGAGGCGGTGGCCGCAAGCCCGGTGCAGGCGCCGATCCCTGCACACGCCCCGGTTCGCGCGCAGCAGTAACGCTGCCGGTCAGCGCTGGTTGAACAGCACCTTCTGAGCTTCCTTGTCGGTCGCGATGTTGGTGGGCGGGGTGTCGATCTTGAGCGCCAGCGCCTTCGGGACCGCCGGCCGCGCGCGCATCCGCTCGCGCCAGGCCTCGACGTGCGGGAACTCGCCCTTCTCGATGCCGTGACGCTGCCAGCTGTTCGACCAGTCGAGGATCGCGAAATCGGCGATCGAGCAGTCGCCTGCAACGTACTCCTCGCCCGCTGCCGCCATCGCCTCGAGCTGGGTATTCAGCACCCGGTAGAGCCGGTGCGTCTCGTCGACGAAGCGCCTGATCGCGTAGGGCACCTTCTCGGGTGCGTAGTGCGCAAAGTGGTTGTTCTGCCCCAGAATCGGCCCGAACCCACCGACCTGCCAGAACAGCCACTCGTCGATCTTGACCCTCTCGCGCCAGCTCTTGCCGTAGAAGGCGCCGAACTTCTCGGCGAGGTAGCGCAGGATGGCGCCGGACTCGAACACCGAGATCGGCGCGCCGTCCGGCCCCTCGGGGTCGAGGATCGCCGGGATCTTGTTGTTGGGCGACATGGCGAGGAACTCCGGCTTGAACTGGTCGCCGCGGCTGATGTTGATCGGGATGAGCGTGTAGGGGACGCCGAGTTCCTCGAGCATGATGGTGATCTTCCGCCCGTTCGGCGTAGCGGCGTAGTAGAGCTCGATCGGCTTGGTCTGGGTGGTCATGAGGGCATCCTGGTCAGGTGAACGCTGAGGCAACGCCGGTCACATATCGGTAGTTGCCGATGAATAACAATGCGCAAGCGCCACAATGGTCTGCGGGCGTCAGACATGCCCCTGCGACATGCCAGCCCAGCAGCGCTTTCCGTTTGGAATCCCCGCGCTGCCGGACTAAGCCTCCGGCCGGAGGTTTTCCGTGGCCGAACTGCTCCTGCTCATCGCCGGCTTCTTTGGCGGCGCCGTGAACTCGCTTGCCGGCGGGGGATCGCTGATCGTCTTTCCGGCGCTCCTCGCGGCGGGCGTGCCACCAATCGTGGCGAACGCCTCCAACACCTACGCAGCCCTCCCCGGCTACGTCAGCGGCGTTGTCGGCTACTGGCGGCACATGCGCCCGTACCGCGACCGGCTGGTGCTCTATTCCATCATCTCGCTGATCGGCGGCTATCTCGGTGCCGAGCTGCTGCTGCACATCTCTGCCAGCCAGTTCGACCGTGCGATCCCCTGGCTCATCGGCTTTGCCGTGGTGCTGTTCGCCTTCGGCGGCCAGATCAACGGCCTCGTCGCCCGTGCCGCCAAGGCCGGCCGGGGTGCGAAGGCGGCGGGCCTCGCGATCCTTGTGCTGCTCCTCGGCATCGTCTGCGTCTACGGCGGGTTCTTCAACGCCGGTCTGGGCATCCTGCTGCTCGCCGTGCTGGCGCTGGGCGGCCTCAGCGACATCCACGCCATGAACGGCCTCAAGCTCTGGATTTCGAGCGTCGTAGCGCTGGTCGCCGTCGTTCGCTTCGTCATCGGCGGCGCCATCGACTGGTACTGGGGCTCGATCGCGCTCGCCGGCGTGGTGATCGGCGGCTACGTCGCCGCGCGGTTCGCCCACCTTATCCCGCAGCCGCTGCTGCGCTGGTTGATCATCATCTACGGCGTGGTGCAGACGGTGTGGTTCTTCTGGCGCGCCTATGGCCCCGCGGCCGCCTAGGCCAGGGCGATCCAGACCGCGGCATCGTGGAAGGCAACGCCGCCGAACGGCTTGACCGGATCGGAGCCGATCAGGGTGTTGATCCCCTGCCCGTTGCGATGCGCCTTGTTGGGGTGAACGCCCTCGGCGATCAGCACGCCCGGCGGTAATCCGTCGAAGATTTCTGCCGTCAGCTCCACCCGGCCGCGGCGGTTGCCCAGCACCACCGCGTCGCCATTGGCGATGCCGTATGAGGCCGCGGCGTCGGGGCGTATATAGACGGGGGGGGTGGGCTGGCGCTTCCGGCTGCCGCTGGTTTCCGAAAAGCTGGAGTTGAGGAAGCTCCGCGACGGGCT
Source organism: Pseudomonadota bacterium (assembly GCA_023427545.1). GTDB lineage: Bacteria > Pseudomonadota > Alphaproteobacteria > Rhizobiales > Devosiaceae > JAEZBF01. The sequence goes on along the minus strand of JAEZBF010000341.1, from coordinate 4,899 downwards.
GGTCGCGAGCCGGAATGGGTGTTCGGCATCCGTCGGCTCGTTGGCCGGCAAGTAGTCGACGAAGCGCGGCATCTCGGCCGGATCGCAGACCCAGTTGTACTCCTTGGTTCTCGCGACCTCCGCCCAGGCGGGAGCGAAGCGGTACCTCCCGTCCGGCCAGTTGAACCCATCCGCGAAGCGCGACTTCGCATCGGGCGCGCGGCGGTCGATGAAGCCGACCGGCTCGAGGTCGTCGAGCTCACCGTAGCCGGAAGCGCGCATCGTCTGCGCGACCATTTCTCGATCGGTCATGCGCACAGAGGGATGGTCCACGCCAAGCCGCCGCATCAGCTCGGAGACGAGGTCGAAGTTCGACAGCGTCTCGCCCGGTGGTTGGACGAGCTTGGGGCCGAACAGCACGCGGGTATGGCCGCCGCGGCGATAGTAGTCGTTGTGCTCGAGGAACATGGTCGCGGGCAGCACGATGTCGGCCATCTCGGCCGTCTCGGTCATGAACTGCTCGTGCACGACGGTGAAGAGGTCCTCGCGTGCAAAACCGGCACGGGTCTTGGTCTGGTCGGGCGCGACGTTGACGGGGTTGGTGTTCTGGATGAACAGCGCCATCACCGGAGGCCCACCCTTGAGCGCCGCTTCATCCCCTGTGAGCACCGCGCCGATCAGGCTCATGTCGAGTTCGCGCACGTCCGGCCGCGCCATGTCGGTGCCGCGCAACATCCTCTTGTCCAGCGACCAGATGCCCGTATTCGAGTGAAAGGCGCCGCCGGCGTGATGCTGCCACGCTCCCGTCATCGCCGGGATCGAGAGGGCCGCGTGCATGTTGGTCGCGCCGTTCCGCTGCCGGGTAAAGCCGTAGCCGAGCCGGAAGTAGGTGGCGGGAGTCGTCCCGACGAGGCGCGCGAACGCCTCGATCTCCGAAACCGTCAACCCGGTGATGGCAGCCGCCCATTCCGGCGTCTTGGTGCTGAGATGCTGCTCCAGCTCCGGTGAGAAGTCGGTGTAGCGAGCCATGTAGTCGCGATCGGCCAGCCCGTCGCGCAGCAGCACGTGCATCACCGCGAGCGCCAGCGCGCCATCCGAGCCCGGGCGCATCATCAGGCCCATGTCGGCCTGCCGCATCGTCTCGGTGCGGTAGATGTCGATGACGACGATCGTCGCGCCGCGCTTCTTGGCGCGCATCGCGTGGGTCATCACGTTGACCTGCGTGTGCACCGCGTTGGTGCCCCAGATCACCACGCAATCGGCATCGGCCATGTCTTCGGGGTTCGGGCCCGCGAGCATGCCCGTGCCGGCAAGGAAGCCCGGCCAGGCAGTGCCGGTGCAGATGGTGTCGTACTGCCCGGAGTACCCGCGCGCGTGGCGCAGCCGGTCGATGCCGTCGCGGTGCACATGGCCCATTGTGCCGGCGTAGAAGTACGGCCAGATCGCCTCCGGCCCGTGCTTCCGCTCGATCTCGAGGAACTTGGCGACGATCGTGTCGAGCGCCTCGTCCCAGCTGATACGCCGCCAGTTGCCCTCGCCCTTCCTGCCGTCCCGGGCGAGCGGATAGAGGAGCCGGTCGGGATGGTGTATGCGCTCGGCGTAGCGCGCGACCTTCTCGCAGATCACGCCGGCGGTGTAGGGGTCGTCCTTGGCGCCGCGCACCCGCCCGATCGTGCGCTCGTCGATGAGTTCGACGTCGAGCGCGCACGCCGAAGGGCAATCGTGCGGACAGACGGAGCGCGCAACGCGCTGGATCGGGGCGGCCTGGTTCATGGGCGAAGGCCTAGCATGGCGCCGGAGGCTGGAAAATGCCCCCTCCCCTGACCATCTCAGCGCCATGCAACAGATCGATCTCTTCGCGCCCTCCTCGCCGGCACTGCCGGGGGGCTTCCGCTACCAGCCTGACGTGCTCACTGCGGACGAGCAGGAGGCGCTCGTCGAACGCATAGCGCCGCTGCCGTTCAAGGAGTTCGAGTTCCAGGGCGACATCGGTAAGCGCCGCGTCGTCTCTTACGGCTGGAAGTACGATTTCACCACGCGTCAGCTGGAGCGGAGCGCCGACATACCCGGATTCCTGCTGCCGCTGCGCGAGCGCGCCGCCTCGTTCGCCGGCATGGCTGCCGAGCGGCTGCAGCAGGCCCTGGTGACCGAGTACGGCCCCGGCGCGCCGATCGGCTGGCACAAGGACAAGGCGGTGTTCGGCGAAGTGGTCGGCGTGTCGCTGCTCTCGCCCTGCACCTTCCGCCTGCGGCGCAAGGCAGGCGCGGGCTGGGAGCGCGTCTCGCTCACCGCCGAACCGGGATCGATGTATCTGCTGTCGGGTCCGTCGCGCACCGAGTGGGAGCACTCGATCCCGCCGGTCGAGCAGCTCCGCTACTCCGTAACGTTCCGCAACTTCAAGGGCGAATAGGCCCCATCCGAACCCGGGGCCTCAGGCTCAGCGCCAGAGTACGGGGCCGCTCGTTGCGGGCACCGCGTTCCGCCGCGCCTTGTCGTCTGCGTACTTCGCCAGCTGCGCCGCGCCCGAATGCAGTGGCGAAAACTGCAGCGCCTGCCGGTCCGCCCCATAGATCGTGATGCCGCGCCAGCGGCCTTCAACCTTGACCACATCGCTCCAGGCGATGGCGATCTTGCGGCCGCGGTGATCCTGCTTTTCGACCACCTTGCCGTTCCAGCGCACCTTCACCAGCAGCGAGTTGAAGACGATCGTCCCCGAGACTGTCGCAAGAACCACCGACAGGGCGAGTGCCGCGGCCATCTGCGCCGTCGTGCCGGACAGCATGCCGCCGAAGAGCACCGCAATCAGCAGCACACCCGAGAGCGCCGCGCCGCCGAAGGCGCTGAACAGTTCGACCGGCGACGCCCGCAGTTCCGACCAGCCGTCGACCACGATCCCCTCTTCGCCCTGGATCAGGCGCAGGCTGAGGAAGATCGCGTAACCGAACGCAACGATGCCGGCGAGGCGGCCGAGAGGGAGCCCTTCGGTTCCCGGAACATGCTTGAGCAAAACAAGGATCAGCACCATAGCAAGCGGCAAAGCCACTTCCTGCCAGCGTAGGGGCAAGTCATTCTCCCGATGTCGGCCGTTGACGCAGAACCGGCGTGATGAAGGCTGCACCGGATCCCCCCGGCGCGGTCATTTGCACTACGTCAGGAAAAGTTCCCGCGCGCATCTAAAATTTTTGCGAGTGCAATACGGAAAAGCGCCAAGTGAGTCGCCGCCGCAACACTTTGCGTGGGCGCTAGCGCTCCGAGAACGGAATGCCACCGCGCGATTTACTGTCGCGCGGTGACTCCACGATCTGGACGACGACGTTCTCGGCCGGCACCGCGAAGTGCTTCACCACCGCTTCGGTGATGTCCTTCATCAGCGCCTTCTTGGCTTCGGGCGAGCGGCCCTCGACGACGTGCACCAGGATTTCCGGCATTACTGCGCCACTTCGAGAATGTACGTCCCCTCGGCAGTCTTGGTCTGACTGACCAGGAGGTACCAGGTGCCCGTCGCATCGAGCGGGAACGAGCCGATGACTTTTCCGCCCTCGGCAAGTGCCGACCCCTCCGCGTTGGCGGCGGGCTTCTGGTCGGGCCGGTAGAGGATGATCAGCGGCACGAAGAAGGGCGAGAGGACAGACACATCGAGCGTCCGCCCCGCCGTTCCCTCGATCGGGTACATGTCATAGTACCGGCCGTCGCTGGATGTGCGATCACCCGATTGCAGCCACCCGACCTGACCCGCTGAAGCCGAGCCGACCACGGCAGCCACGCCAAGCGCGGTTGCCCCCATCACCACAGCCATGCGGCCCATGTCAGGCCTTCTTGCTACGGCTGCCCGTCTTGCTGGCGGTGGCGGGTTTGGCTGCCGATGCTTTTGCCGGAGCGGCTTTGGCAGGCGGCGACTTGGCGAGAGCCGCCTTTGCAGGCGCTGCCTTGGCAGGTGCAGCCTTCGCGGGCGCTGCCTTTGCAGGAGCCGGCTTGGCCGCGGCGGGCGTCTTCGCGCCCGACTTCGCGCCCGCGCTGCTGCGGCCGCGTGCGGGCTGCTCGGCGGGTGCCGCCGAAGCCGATGCGCGGTTCGCTGCCTCACGCCGGCGGAGTTCGGCGACCGAAGTGCCGAAGTGGCCCCAGTCCTCGCCGGCGACCTCCTGGATCACGACGAACGTATACTCGGGCTTCTTGTTGAGGACGCGGCCGAGCAGCTCGGTCACGCCCTTGTAGATTTCGAGCTTCTGTTCGCTCGTCGCCCCGTCGGTGATCTCGATCTTTACGTAAGGCATGCGGTCTCCCCCCTTTGCTGCCGGCCTTTAGCCGACGATCTCGTCATCGTTGAAAAAAAAGCGGATTTCCTCCCGCGCGGTCTCCGGCGCATCCGATCCGTGCACCGAATTCTCGGTAAAGCTGACGGCGAGTTCCTTGCGGATGGTACCGGGATCGGCCTTCTGCGGGTTGGTCGCGCCCATGATCTCGCGGTTGCGGAGGACGGCGTTCTCACCCTCGAGGACCTGCACGACCACCGGGCCGGAGATCATGAACTCGACGAGTTCGCCGAAGAACGGCTTGTCCTTGTGAACGGAATAGAAGCCCTCGGCCTGCGCGCGCGTCATGCGGATGCGCTTGCTCGCCACGACCCTGAGCCCGCCCTCTTCCAGCAACGTGATGACCTTGCCCGTAATATTCCGCCGCGTCGCGTCGGGCTTGATGATGGAGAAGGTGCGCTCGATGGCCATGCTTGGTTCCGTTGTCTTTGGCTGAAGTGTGGCGCCTTGTAGCGGCGAGCGCAATGATGGGCAAGCAGAGCGTGGCTTGGTCAGGACGTCTGCCGCAGTAGCCCTCTGGTGGGCCCTGTCCAACCATGAGGGCGTGACGCCCCACAGTTGGACAACCCGTGCGCGACTAGCAATCTCCCGCTCATGCTCACGATCAACA
>JAEZBF010000264.1 GCA_023427545.1 Pseudomonadota bacterium | reverse complement strand
GTCCTGCAGCCGGCTTCCCACCGCCAGCACCAGGTCAGCCTGCTCGGCGAGCAGGTTGGACGCCGACGATCCGGTGACGCCCACCGAGCCCATGTTGAGCGGATGATCGTGGGGCAGTGTGGATTTGCCCGCCTGCGTCTCCATCACCGGAATGCCGTGCTTTTCCGCGAACGCGCGCAACGTGTCGCTCGCCTCGGAGTAGAGCGCGCCGCCGCCGGCGATAATCACCGGCTTCTGCGCCGCCTTCAGCGCCGCGACGGCACGGTCGAGCTCCCGCGCATCGGGTGCGATCCGCCGCGGCAGCCAGACCTGCTCCTGGAACAGGCGCTCGGGATAGTCGAAGGCCTCGGCCTGCACGTCCTGGCAGAGCGCCAGCGTCACCGGCCCGCATTCGGCGGGATCGGTCAGCACCTGCATCGCCCGCCCGAGCGCATTGATGATCTGCTCGGGACGGGTGATCCGGTCGAAATAGCGGCTCACGGGCCGGAACACGTCGTTGGCCGAGATCGTGCCGTCCGAGAAGCTCTCGACCTGCTGCAGCACCGGATCGGGCGCACGGTTGGCGAACACGTCGCCGGGCAGGAGCAGCAGCGGGATGCGGTTGACGTGGGCGAGCGCCGCCGCCGTCACCATGTTGGTCGCCCCCGGCCCGATCGAGGACGTCACGGCCATCATCCGCCGCCGGAAGCTCGCCTTGGAATAGGCGATCGCCGCGTGCGCCATGCCCTGCTCGTTGTGCGCACGAAACGTCGGCAACTCGTCACGCACCTGGTAGAGCGCCTCGCCCAGCCCCGCGACATTGCCGTGCCCGAAGATCGCAAAGACGCCCCCGAACAGCGGCACCGTCCGCCCGCCGATCTCCGTCTTCTGCCGCGTCAGGAACCGCGTCACCGCCTGCGCCATGGTCAGCCTGATGGTCTTCTGCGTCATGGCGTCTCTCCGAAAATCCCAACCACCATCAGCCCTCCCAAACCCGCACCAGCTCCGCGAACCGCCCGGCCATCTGCGCCACCGCGCCCTCATCGTCGATGGTCCCAGCAAACCACGCCTTGGCCGCATCGGCAAAGATGGTGCGGCCGACCGCGAAGCCGCGGACGGTGCGGGCGGCCCTTGCGGCCGAAAAGCTGCTCGACAGTTCGTCCATAGGCGCGTCGAGGCCGAGCACCACGACGCCGCGGCACAACGGGTCGCCCGCCTCGATCGCCGCATCGATCGCTGCCCACGCTTCGGCGCTGGCCTGCGGCTCGAGCTTCCACCAGTCCGGCTTCAAGCCCGCTGCATAAAGCTGCCCGATCGCCCGAGCGGTGGTCGTCTCGTCCACCGGCCCGTCCTTGCCGCAGATGATCTCGAAGAGGAGTTCCCGCCCCACGGTCCGGGCGGCGTCGTAGGCGGCCCGCAGCGTCTCGGTCTGCTCGTTGCGCAGCGTATCGGGATCGTCCGGATGGTAGAAGCAGAGCACCTTGGCAACGTGGTTGACCGGCCATTCGATGAGCCGGCCGCCGATGTCCTGGCTGCCCTCGAACCGCAGCGGCCGAGAGCCGGGCAGCTCGAGCGGCCGGGCGACCCAGAAGTTGCGCTCGGCGCCGACCGCGAACAGCGCCTTTCGCCCATACTTGTCGTCGAGCAGCATGCCGAAGCCCGGCCGCCCACCAGCCACCTGCCGCGCCGCCTTGACCGCCAGCTCCTTGAACGCCGCGATCCGCTCCGGCGCATCTCCGGCGATCGCCTCGAGCTGGCTGCGATGGTCAATGGCAAGCGCCATGACACGCGGGAACGTGCCGCGCCGCGTCGTCGACCAGTGGATATGATTAATCCCCTCGTCCTTGCGCAGCGCCCGATGCGTGCTGCCGTGCGCGAGGAAATAGCTGAGCTCCGTCCAGGTCGGATATTCCGGTGCGCAGAGCAGCCGGCTCACCGCGAAGGCGCCGCACGCGTTCGCCCAGGTCGCGCAGGTCTTGAGCGGTTCGCCTCCGAGCCAGCCGCGCAGGAACCCCGACATGAATGCATCGCCCGCGCCGAGCACGTTGTAGACCTCGATCGGGAAGCCCTCGCCGACGATGCCCTCCTCGAGGTCCTCCGGCACCGGGCCCTCGTAGACGATGCAGCCCATCGCGCCGCGCTTGAGCACGATCACCGCATCCGTCACGGCGCGGATCGCCTTTAGCGCCGAGCCGAGGTCGTGCTCGCCCGAAGCGATCCGGATCTCCTCCTCTGTGCCGACGATCAGGTCGCAGTGCGGTAGCACCGTCTTCATCTTCGCCGTGACGCGCTCGGAAGCGACGAACCGCTCGAAGCCCGCGGCGTGACCGGCAAGGCCCCAGAGGTTGGGCCGGTAGTCGATGTCGAAGACGACCTTGCCGCCGTTCGCCTTGGCGGCGGCAATTGCCTTGTTCTGCGCCCGCTCCGAATTCTCGCGCGAATAGTGCGTGCCGGTGACGACGATCGCCTGCGCCGAGGCGATGAAGCTCTCCTCGATATCGCCTTCGCTCAGCGCCATGTCGGCGCAGTCGGTGCGATAGAAGATCATCGGCGAGACGCCCTCGGCCTCCACCGCCAGCAGCACCAGCGCGGTCAGCCGCTCCCGGTCGGTCGCGACGCCCCTGGTCTCGACGCCCTCGCGCACCAGCTGCTCGCGGATGAAGCGGCCCATCTGCTCGTCGCCGACGCGGGTGATCAGCGCCGACTTCAGCCCCAGCCGCGCCGTGCCGATCGCGATGTTGGCGGGACAGCCGCCCACCGATTTGGCGAAGCTGCCGATGTCCTCGAGCCGGCTGCCGATCTGCTGGCCGTAGAGGTCGACCGAGGAGCGGCCGATGGTGATGACATCGAGTGCCTTGCCTGCCGTTCCCGGCATCGCGCGAACCCCTTCGTTGCTGGCTATGGACAGTGCGGTGGCGCCGTTGTATCCGTCGCCCAAATGTAACGTCAATTCCGAAATGGCGGCCGAGTGGAACAGATGTTCCATTTGGCGCGGCACTCGGACGTGCCTGGGGGGATCATCGATGATCAGGTTTGGAGTGCTCGGGGCCGGTCGCATCGGCAAGGTGCATGCGGCAACCATCGGCCGGTCCGAACGGGCCGAAGTCGCCTATGTGGCCGATGCCGTGCCCGAGGCTGCGGCGGCGCTCGCCGCGACCGCCGGCGCCAAGGTCGCAACAGTCGATGAGATCATCGCCGCCTCGGATGTCGACGCGGTCCTCATCGCCACCCCGACCGGCACCCACGCCGACCTGATCGAGGCGGCCGCCCGCGCCGGCAAGGCGATCCTATGCGAAAAGCCCGTGTCGCTCTCGGTCGAGCGCATCGAGCAGGCGGCCCCCGTCGTCGCGCGCGCCGGCGTGCCGCTGATGATCGGCTTCAACCGCCGCTTCGATCCGAACTTTGCCGCGCTCCGCCAGCGCCTCCGGGCCGGCGACGTCGGCGAGGTCGAACTCGTGACCATCATCTCGCGCGATCCCGCGCCGCCGCCGGTCTCCTACATCCAGGGCTCGGGCGGCCTGTTCCGCGACATGATGATCCACGATTTCGACATGGCCCGTTTCCTCGTCGGCGAGGAGTTCGTCACCGTCCACGCGCTGGGCAGCGCGCTGGTCGACCACGCGATCGGCACCGCCGGCGACGTCGATACCGCCTCGGTGCAGATGCAGACCGCATCGGGCAAGATCGCGGTCATCACCAACTCCCGCCGCGCGACCTACGGCTACGACCAGCGGCTCGAGGTCCATGGCAGCAAGGGCATGCTGCGCGCCGGCAACGTCCACATGACGACGCTCGAGCGCGCCGATGCCAATGGCTTTGCCGCCGACGTGATCCAGAACTTCTTCATCGACCGCTATGTCGCGGCGTACGCCGCCGAGGTGAACGCCTTCATCGACGCGGTGGAGAACGGCGCGCCGGTGAGCCCGTCGATCCAGGAC
>JAEZBF010000247.1 GCA_023427545.1 Pseudomonadota bacterium | reverse complement strand
CCGGCCTCACGCAGACCCCATACGCGTCGGCGGGGCTCAAGCCCCACTCAAACGCGGACTACCCGCAGGGCGAAAGCCCCGCCGGCGCTCGCACCTTCAGGGTGCGGATAGACGATCGCATACCCCGGGGCTGCCCCGCCGGGCGCCTCCGCACGCCCCTTCAAAACTTGTCGCATCAAGGAAGGGAAAGGCCAATAACGTCGCCATTCCGGACAAGCTTGGGCTCAGCAAACTGTCAGCCGAACGTCAGCCGCGCCTTTGAATAGCCACGGAATTTCCTCGCCATAGCCGAGGCCGCGTCAAGTTGAGCCCAATCCGGTGCTGTTTTGGAGCACTGCTCACGGGGGGCAACCCTGAGCAACGCACTCTGGTCAGCTTAGGTTCCAAAGATTGTTTGAATATTTCTCCCGCCGCATCGGGCGGACCTGCCTTCTCGCGTTTTCCCTCATTGTCACCCTTCTCGCAACCTCATCTCCGTCTCTCGCCCGCGACCCCGATCTCGTGGAAGCGCAGGAGCGTGAGCTCAACTGCCTCGCGACCGCCATCTACTTCGAAGCGCGCGGCGAGCCGGAGGTCGGTCAGGTCGCGGTGGCGCAGGTCATCCTCAACCGCGTCAACAGCCGCCGCTATCCCAAGTCGGTCTGTGGGGTCGTGTTCCAGAACTCCAAGTGGCGCAACCGCTGCCAGTTCTCGTTCGCCTGTGACGGCAAGTCGGACGTCCCTAAGGAAAAGACTGCCTGGCAGCGCGCCTTGCAGCTCGCCAAAGCCGCGACCGAGGGCCAGCGCCGCATCTGGTCGGTCGGGAAGGCCACGCTCTACCACGCCAGCTACGTCCGCCCGTCCTGGGCGCCGAAGGTCACGATGGTTTCATCGATCGGCCAGCACGCCTTCTACGTCGAGTAACCGCGCGTTAACTCTGCCGCAGAAAAGCCTGCATCCCTTCGCCGCCTCCGCCGGTTCTGCGCCCAGAGTGAACGCAGGACTTCCGACCATGGAACAAGTTGCCTCAAATCCCGCCGCCGAATTCGCCGGCATCGACCATATGACTGCCCGGGCCGTCGCGCAGTTTCTCGCCTTGGCAAAGATCGCCAACGTTTCGTTCGAACTGGTGGACGATCGTCTGGTGATGCGTGCGGCCCGGCTGGACTGGCAAAGCTGGTTTCCGGTCCGCCGCTGCCTCGACGAGATCGGCGTACCCGCCATCGAAGCCTACTTCCGCTCGACAACACCCGAACAACGCGCCCGTCTCTCCGCCCCCGCGATGCACTAGGCCTCCGGGCATCGCTTTGCACCCTCGTTCGTTCTGCTCCCGCGAAAGCACGCGGGAGCTGCGAGATGCCGGACGCCGAGCAGAAGCAGGACGAAGGCGCCGAACTCGAACCCTCGGAACAGGGCGACGTCGAAGAGCACCGGCAACTCAAGGCGCTCGTCATCTACGAAGTCGTTCGCCGGGAAGGCGACGACGAGCTCTCGCGGCCGACCTCGAGCCTCTGGTGGTCGGGGCTCACAGCGGGGCTCGGGATGGGCTTCTCCCTTGCCGCCGAGGGCGCCCTCCACGCCGGCCTGCCCGATGCGCCATGGCGGCCGCTCGTCGAGAACTTCGGCTACACCGTCGGCTTCCTGATCGTCATCCTTTCCCGGCACCAGCTCTTCACGGAGAACACGCTCACCGCCGTGCTGCCGGTGCTGCACCCGCCAATGGGCCACAAGATCGGCGACATGCTGCGGCTCTGGACCGTGGTCTTCATCGCCAATCTCGTCGGCACCGCCCTCTTTGCCGCAGTCATTTGTGCGGGCCCGGTCGTTGCCGAGCATCTGCGCGCCGGGATCATAGAGGTCGCTCGGGAGCTTGGGCAGAAGTCTGCCAGCGAGGTCTTCTGGCGGGCAATCCCGGCCGGCTGGCTCATCGCTACGCTGGTCTGGATGCTGCCCTCCGCCGAGACAGGGCGGATCTGGGTCATCATTGCCATCACCTACCTGATCGCGCTTTTCGAGCTGACCCACGTCATTGCCGGCGCTGCCGAGGTCTTCCTCCTCGTCTACATCGGCGACATCGGCCTGCTGGATGCAGGCCTCCACTTCCTCGGCCCCATGCTGGTGGGCAACGTGATCGGCGGTTCGGCCCTGTTCGCGATGCTCTCCTTCGGCCAGGTGAAGGAAGAAATCGGCTGAACTGCCGCTCCCCGGGCACCCGCGTCGGTTGACCCCCGACTTGTAATCCGCACCGCCCGGCGTTACATGCCGCGCCCCGGGCGCTGCTGACATCCACTGACATGCTCACCCGTGATGGTCCGGGCGTAATACTTCCCACGGCCTGTCGACTCGACCGAACCTTGTTCGTCGTCTCTGCAGGAAGAGGAGCACGTCGATGATCAAAGCCGCACCGCCCCTGCATGTCTGTCCTGCAAGGACCTGGCTAGCGCCTGCGACCGTCAGCGTGGCAAGCATCCGCCCCCCGTTTCGCGCCTGCGTCGAAAGGAACTGAGATGACCGCCGAAGCCTATGTAGACGATAGCGTCGGAGCTATCGCGCCGGACCATCCCAGCCTTGCAGCGCGCAACAAGCTGGTCATCAACATCCTCCTCATCTCGACCTTCGTGGTGATGCTCAACGAGACCGCCATGAGCGTAGCGATACCGCGGCTCATGGAAGCGCTTGCCGTTCCCGCCAGCGCTGCGCAGTGGCTGACCACGGCGTTCCTCCTGACGATGGCGGTGGTGATTCCGGTCACCGGCTTCCTGCTGCAGCGGATGAATACCCGACCGGTCTTCATCCTTGCCATGTCGCTGTTCTGCCTTGGCACGCTGATCGCAGCGGTCGCCCCCGGGTTGCCCGTGCTCGTCTTCGGCCGCGTCGTCCAGGCCGCTGGCACGGCGGTGATGATGCCGCTGCTGATGACGACCACCATGACGTTGGTGCCGCCCAGTGAGCGCGGAAAAATGATGGGGCGGATTTCCATTGTGTTTTCGGTCGCTCCAGCGATTGGACCGGCACTGGCCGGGCTTGTCCTGAACTACGCCGACTGGCGGATGCTGTTTGTCGTCATGCTGCCCTTCACGCTGGGCGCACTGGCGCTGGGCTACCGCATGATGGTCAATGTCTCGACGCCGCGCTATGCGCCGCTCGACGTGCTGTCCGTGGTGCTCTCGGCGATCGCGTTCGGCGGCGTGGTCTATGGGCTCAGCACGCTGGGCCTCGAATCCGAGGGCGCGGTGCCCGCCTGGATCCCGCTGGTGACCGGCATCGTCTTCATGGTCGTCTTCGTGCTTCGCCAGCTCCAGCTGCAGCGCAAGGACGCCGACCTGCTCGACCTGCGGACGCTGAAGATTTCGAACTTCACCATCTCGATGGGGATGATCGCGGTCCTCATGCTTGCGATGTTCGGCACCATCATCCTGCTGCCCATCTACCTTGTGCAGGTCCAGGGTTTCGACACCCTCGGCACGGGACTGCTGCTGATGCCTGGCGCGCTGCTCCAGGGCCTGCTCGGCCCTTGGGTGGGCCGGCTCTACGATGCCCGCGGTCCCCGTCCGCTAGTGATCCCCGCAATGGTGGTGGTCTCGCTCGTCCTCTGGGCCATGACCCTGCTCGGCGTCGGCACGCCCTGGCTCTTCATCCTTGCGGGCCACCTGGTGATGAGCGTCGCCTTCGCGTTCCTCTTCGGGCCGCTGTTCACGACCAGCCTGGGCTCGGTGCCGCAGCACCTCTACTCGCACGGCAGCGCGCTTCTCGGATCGGTCCAGCAGGTGGCGGGAGCGGCTGGCGTCGCGCTGTTCGTCGCGATCATGACCGCGCAATCGGCTGCGCTCGCGGTTACCGGCGCTAACAATCTGGAGGCGCTGGCCGGCGGCATCCGCATGGCTTTCACCGTTGGTGCGGTGATCGCCCTGGTGGCGCTGCTGGCGTCGTTCTTCGTGCACCGGGCCCCCGTCCATCCAGAGGGCGGCGGACACCACTAGAGGGCAACAATGCGCCTCGCGGCAGCGATGCCGCGTGGCACCCGCGCTACGGCAGATCCTCTGACGGCAGCATGATCCGGCAGACCAGCCCTGCACGGTCGTAGTCGATCTCGGCCCCGCCGTTGACCGAGTACTGCAGGCTGCGGGCGATCACCGTGCCACCGAAGCCCTTCCGCGTGGGCGGCGCGACCTCGGGCCCGCCGCTCTCGCGCCACTCGATGACGAGCGATCCCGCCTCCGGCGTGTGGCCGATGGCGCGCACGGTCACCCGGCCGCCATTGCGCGACAGGGCGCCGTACTTGACCGCGTTGGTCGTGAGCTCGTGCACCACCAGCCCCAGCGCGATGGCGGCGCGCGGCGCCACGGCAACCTCGAGCCCTTCGGTCACCACGCGGCCACCGCTGCCCCCGACATAAGGGGCGAGCTCGGCCATGATGACATCGCGGAGCATCAGGTTCGTCCACGACTTGTCGGCGAGCAGCGTATGCGTTGCCGCCAGCGCCTGGATGCGGCCGGTGAACGCCTTCTGGAACCCCTCGAGCGTATCCTCGTGCGAGAGCGTGCGGCTCGCGATCGAGAGCACCAGTGCCAGCGTGTTCTTGACCCGGTGATCGAGCTCGCCCATCAGCAGCAGCTGCTGCTTTTCTGCCGCCTTGCGCTGGCTGAGGTCGACCATGGTGATCACGCACCCGCTGACCTGGTCGCCTGCCACCTGTAATGGCGCAGCGCTGATCAAGTAGTCGCGCACCTTGGGTGCCTGGGGGGCGACCACCTCGATCCCCTGGATCGGATTGCCACCCACCGCCATCGAGATCACGTCTTCGGCGCTCATCAGCCCCGCGCTGGGAAAGACCAGCGGGATGACCTCGCCGAAGCGGTGCCCGACGGGATCGCCGGCATAGAGGATGCTTGCCGCAGCATTTGCGTGCGTCACGACGCCGTCGCGGTCGCAGACCAGCACCGCTTCGTTGGCGGAAGCGATCACCGCCCGAGCAGCACGTTCGCTCTGCTCGGCTGCCTCGGCACGCACCCGTTCAGTGACATCGGCAAGGGTCAGCGCGTGGCCGGTGACGGTACCCAGCCGCAAGGGTGTGACGGATGCGATGAAGTGGCGGTCGCCCTCCGCGTAGCCACAGAAGCGAACCTCGCGGCTCTGTCGCTCCGAGCCGGCATCGCGCAGCAGCGCCGCCACGTCCTCACCGGCTGTGCCGCCGATGGCCTCGGCTACCGGGCGCCCCTGAACCTGCTCAAGCGTTTTGTCGAGGAGCCCTCGCAGAGTCGAGTTGACGTAAAGCACGCGGCCGGCCGGATCGAGCGCGGCCGCTCCCGGCTCCATGGACTCCATGAAGCTGCGGTAGGACTCGGTGTCTCCCTCGATGGTGAACACCTCGTCGGTGCCCTCGCCGCGCATGACGAGCGCATCGACTTCCCCGTCGCGAATGGCCCGCAGCGTCTCTTCCGCCTCCGCTAGCCGGCGGCGCAGGTCGGCCACCGCTGCGTCGACGTGCGCCTCGGCCACGAGGTTCATTGGTTCTCGACTCTAAGGTTCACGAGCACCTTCTGTTCATCCGAAAGGTCGCCGATGATCTTCCGCAACGGTACGGGCAACTCTCGTACCAGCGTTGGAATGGCGACAATGCTGTGCTCGCGCGCCAGCTGCGGGTTCTTCTTGAGATCGATGACCTCGACCTCATACTGGCCCGGCATGTGCTCGGTGCAGATGCGCTCAAGATTGGCGATCGCTGCCAGCGACTTCGGCGTCTGGCCAGCCACATAGAGCGTGAGTTTGCGCGGGCTTCCCGGTTCGGTCGTCATCGATCCACTATCCGCAACGTTGTCGGGCATGGCGGCTTCTCTCCATCTCGGCGAGATCGCTGACTGCCTGCTTCTGGTATTCTTCCTCGCTTCTGAGAAGCGCCTTCAACTCAATTTCATCGGCCTCGAGTTCGGCCTGCAGCGCTTCGATCTGCGCCGAGGCGCGCCGGCGGCGGTGGGCAATCTGCTCCTGTAGCCGCTCGACCTCACCCCGCCTGCGAGCCTCGTCGCGCCGTGCATTGGCCTCTTCCGCCTTGCGGGCGGAGCCGGTCAGCGCCCCGTTCAAGCCCAGGTAGGGCGGGATCAGCTTGATGCCATCGCTGCTCATAATGAATTCACGGACCTGGTTCGAGTGAGCCATGCCGCGGGCCTTGAGCAGATAAAGCTCGCGGTTGAACTCGCCGTTGACCTCGCGGTTGAGCAGCAGGATCCAGGCATCCATCAGTGAGGATAGCCCGGCATCCGTGCCCGATATCCCGTCCTGGGAATGCATCAGGTGCGTGAACACCGCGGTGATGCCGCGGTTCTTCAGGTAGTCGACCATCCGCAGAAGCATCGACTGCACTTCGAGCCGATCCCCGCTCTCCATGAAGGCCGAGATCGGATCGAGCACGACGAGGCTCGGGGCTACCCGAACCACCTCGCGCAGCATAACCGCCAGATGCATCTCGAGGCTGTAGAAGGTTGGCCGCGCGGAAACGAAGTGCAGCTGACCGGAATCGATCCAGTGCCCCAGGTCCATGCCGATTGAGCGCATGTTGCGCACTGCCTGATCGGAAGACTCCTCGAAGGAGAAATAAAGCGCGCGCTCGCCCGCGGCGCACGTCGCATCGGCAAAGCTGGCGGACATCGAGGATTTGCCCGAGCCGGCAACGCCAGAGACGAGGATCGACGAGCCGCGGTGAAACCCGCCTCCGCTCAGCATCTTGTCGAGGTCGGCAACCCCAGTTGAGACGCGCTCCTCGGACACCTTGTGGTTGAGGCCGAGAGCGGAGACCGGCAGGACGGAGAAGCCGTCTTGATCGATCAGGAACGGATATTCGTTCGTGCCGTGCGCCGTGCCGCGATACTTAACGATGCGCAGCCGCCGCGTCGAAATCTGGTTGTTGACGCGGTGATCGAGCAGAAGCACGCAGTCCGATACGTACTCTTCGAGGCCCTGCCGGGTCAGCGTGCCGTCGCCGCGCTCAGCGGTGATGACCGTGGTCATCCCCTTGTCCTTGAGCCAGTCGAACAGCCGCCGGATTTCGGCCCGCAGGATCGCGGGGTTCTGGAACGCCGAGAACAGGCTCTCGATCGTATCGAGCACGACGCGCTTGGCGCCTATCGATTCGATCGCGAGCTCTAGCCTAAGGAACAGGCCCTCGAGATCGTACTCGCCAATCTCGGCCAACTCAGCGGGATCGAGAGCAATGTGCTCGATGACGATCTTCTCATCGGCCACGAGCTTGTCCAACTCGAAGCCGAGGGAAGCGACGTTCGAAACGATATCGACCGGTCGCTCTTCAAACGTCACGAACACTCCGGGTTCGCCGTAGTCACGCGCGCCGTGGATCAGGAAGGTCGAGGCAAACAGCGTCTTGCCGCACCCGGCGGAGCCGCAAACCAGCGTCGGCCGGCCTGTCGGCAGGCCGCCAAGAGTCAGATCATCGAAGCCGCCAATACCAGTAAGTGACTTGGGAATGCCCTGGCGGGGGGACGCCATCCGATCGCTCTCTTTGGAGTTAACCTCAGCCTTAGTAGGGCACGGAAACCCCCTTGCCAATTGCCTCTGACATGTCAGATCAGCGCATGACTTACGTTCCGGAAAGCGTCGCGAAAGCGGAGGGCTCTTCCGTGGCGGCAAGACGCTTGCCGATCACGTCGGCGCAGTCATCGGGAGACAGCACTGAGGTATCGACTTCAAGGTCGTAGATGCCCGGCCGGTGCACCACCTCCTGCCAGCGCGCAACAGGGGCCGGCACGCCTTCGCCTGCGAGGTAATGCCCGCCCCGCGGCTCGGCGTTGCGCCGCGCCATGATCACCGCGATCGGGCACCTCACGCCCACCAGCAGCGCCGGCAATCCGGTGAGCCGCCGCGCGCAGTCGGGAAGAATGCCGAGCGGCCGGGAGTAGCCGTCGTGGTGTCCGACATCGGCGACCACGTTGAGGCCTGACCGGCTGTGTGCGGCGATGGAGTCGTAGAGCGCGGCGTATCCCTGCACCACCAGCGCCTCGAGGTCGGGCCGCTCGCCC
Organism: Pseudomonadota bacterium; assembly: GCA_023427545.1. GTDB lineage: Bacteria > Pseudomonadota > Alphaproteobacteria > Rhizobiales > Devosiaceae > JAEZBF01. Next base: position 6,663 of record JAEZBF010000247.1, on the reverse strand, counting down.
CCCGGCCTGAGACCGATGCCCGGCTGATAGCGCGCCGGCGTCATGCCCATGATCGCATCGACGCCGAGGTTGATCCACACGCCCTCGAACCGCTCCTGCATGGCGCGGGCGATGCTCGTCTTGCCGGACCGCGGCGCACCGTTCACAACGACGATGCGCCCGCTCACGGCATCATCAGGTGGCGGACTTCGCCATCTCGATGGCGTCGACGATGACCTTCCGCGCCTCGGCGGCGTTGCCGACGTGGCTGATCTTGGCCCACTTGCCCGGCTCGAGGTCCTTGTAGTGCGTGAAGAAGTGCTTCACCCGCTCGACCTGGATGTCCTGCACGTCGCCGATGTCATGGTACTTGTCGTACATCGCGGTGAGCTTGTGCACCGGCACCGCCAGCACCTTCTCGTCCTGCCCGCCGTCGTCCTCCATGAACAGCACGCCCAGCGGCCGGCAGCGAACGACGGCGCCGGGCACCAGCGGCCGCGAATTCATCACCAGCACGTCGAGCGGATCGCCGTCGCCGCAAAGCGTATGGGGGATGAAGCCGTAATTCCCCGGGTAGCGCATGGGCGTATAGAGGAAACGGTCGACGAACAGCGCACCGCTGGCCTTGTCGATTTCGTACTTGATGGGCTCGCCCCCGAGGGGCACTTCGATGATGACGTTGATGTCGTCAGGTGGGTTCTTGCCGATGGCAATGGCGTCGATGTTCATGCGGCGGAACCTATGCGGCGGGAGCGAGGCAGGCAATAATCGCCTCAACGCTATATGGAGGAGTTCGATGCGCCCCGTCCTTGTCGCCGTTGCCGCGCTTGCCGCCGTCGCGATGCCCGCCGCGGCGGCCGAATTCCAGTCGGCATACACCGACATCAACCTCGATGACTGTCTCGTCATGGAGTCGGACGACTTCGGCACTTCCTGGGCCTGCCCCGGCTACAAGGGCATGCCTGTCTACGTCGCCGAGAGCGACCTGCGCTTCTTCCTCAGCTACGGCTTCGGCGCCGACAAGGAGCCCGCGGCCGAGCAGACGCTGCCGCCGTTCAACTATCTCGGACCCAAGGTGGAATGGCGCCTCACCAACGCGAGCGGCGGCTGGCGGCCCTTCGCGACCATCGTGCGCTACTTCGTGGGCGGCGGTGAAGGCGCTGCGCCCGGCCAGGTCCTGGTCGTCACGCGCATCGAGCCTGGGGCGACCTGCCACACCGCCTATATCGACGCGCTCGCCAATCCCGATGCCAACGAGCTCGCCCGGAAAGCTGCCGATGCGCGCAAGGCCTTTGCCTGCGACAAGGACGACCCCGAGATCGTCGGCAACTTCAAGGCCTGGTAGCTAGAGCCGGACCGCGGTCCCCGAGATCGACACCATCAGCATCGATCCCTGGGCGCCCACGACCTCGTAGTCGATGTCGATACCGACCACCGCGTCGGCGCCGAGCCGGTGCGCCTCGGCCTCGAGCTCTCTGGTGGCCTCGTGGCGCGCATCGCGCAACGCCCCCTCGTAAGCGCCCGAGCGCCCGCCCACGATATCCCTGATGCCCGCGAACAGGTCCTTGAAGATGTTTGCGCCCACGATGACCTCGCCGGTGACGAGCCCGAGATACTCGCGGATCGGCCGCCCGTCGATCGACGGTGTGGTGGTGATGATCATGGCTTATCCTCCCGCGCCATCTGGTTCCGCAGCTTGGTGCGCTCGCGTGCAGAGACGCCGATCAGCTCCGCGATCCGCCACACCATGTTGTCTTCCATCTCGTGGTTCTTGCGATCGGCAAAGACCACCTGCCACATCATCCGCACGACCTCGATCTTCTCCGCTTCGGGAAGGTTCGCCAGCGCCGAGGTGAAGCGGTAGAAGTCGACGGATTGAGCGTCCCGGCGCGTCGCCTCAGCGATCAGCCGGTCGACCTCGTCCTCGGTCAGGCCGTAGTGATCCTGGAGCGCCCCCTTCATCGCCTCCCGCTCTTCCGGCAGCACCGTCCCATCGACTGCCGAAAGGTGGACGAGCAGCGCTGCGACCGCCAGCCTGGGGTCGTTGTCGAGAGCCGTCGCCTGCGGCCGGTTGAATAGACGCTGGAGGGCGTCGAACATCTGTCACTCCTTGCCGGCGGATCGCGGCCGGCCGCCGCCGAACAGGCGCCTCAGCCGCACACCCCACCGATAACGTGCATACCGCGCCGCAAGCTCCCGCGTCATCACGTGCCTGTAGGTCGTCGCGAACGGCGCCAGCGACAGCGCGCTCCAGGGTTTGAGCCCGGTTGTGTAGTGGACGATGTGGGGATCGAGCGAGCGGTGCGCAGGGTGCGGCCGGGTTAAATTCCAGAGAGGATCGAGCTGCAGGAACCTGCCCCGGAACGCCAGATTCAGCACGTCCTGGTCGTGATAGAGCTGCCTGATCTCTCCCGTCGCGATGAGCCGTTCCAGCAGGCCGGGCAGGTCGGCCTCCGCCCACTCCCCCCGGTCGGCAAGGATCACTCCGGAATTGAAGTAGGGATCGGCCGCGTGGAACGGCGAGCGCCGTCCTCGCATGTCGTCGCCCAGGATGAGACGGTGCCGACCGGGCTCGGGGGCCGCAGCGATCACGTGGCCCTCGAGGTCGAGCTCGATCAATTGCTCGATCGGCGCCCGAACCAGCACGTCACTGTCAAGATAGAGGAAGCGCGTGACCTCGGGCGGAAGTAGGCGGTCGAGCAGCAGCCGCGCGTAGACCACTGGAGGGAAGGCGCGGGTGCCCGGCAGCCGCTCCAGCATGGCCACCACGTGCGCATCTTGCTCGAGCGCGTGGTGCACCACCTGCGCCCCGAACTCGCTGCTGATGGCGTCGAGATCGGTACGATGCTCGGCGCTCACCTCCCACTCGTAGAGGTGGAACACGAGATCTGCGCGTCGCCGCGTCGAGATCGCAACCGATCGCACAGTCGCGTAGGCCGGCGCCCAGAAGTAATCGTCGAAGCAAAGAACGACGTGGAGCGCGTTCATTTGCGGCCGATCAAACGCCGCAAACGCGACACCCACCGCAACCGCATCCGCTCGCGCAGGTACATGAAGAAGATGCGATTGGTCATGATGTGGCGATATAGCCGCTTGTAGGCGGCACGCCCGGTGTAGAGCCACGGCTTGCGCGGCCCGGTGTAGTGCGCGATCAGCGGATCGAGCGGTTCGTGCTCGACTACCGCGTCCTGGAAGTTCCACCGGTAGTCGAGGACCAACCAACGATCCTTCATCACGACATTGAGGATGTCCTGATCCTGGAACAGGCCCTTAATTTCCTCGGGTGTCAGCCGCGCCTCAAGCTCGGCCATGAAGTCGATCTCTCGCCATTTCTGGAAATCGATCAGCATTACCCCTGCATTGAAGTACGGGTCGGCGGTGTCGAAGTACCGCTTGGGGCGCATCTCACGATAGGTTTGGAAGCCATGACGCCGCGGCTCGAGCACCGCGGCCATGACGTTCCCCTGGAGGTCCATTTCCGCCAGTTGCTCGATGGCGGTGCGGACGAACAGATCGCAGTCGAGGAACACCACCCGGTCTATGTCCGATGGCAGGATGTCGGCTAGGAACAGCCGCGCGTAGACAATTACGTGGTAGCGCTCGGCAGTCATTGCGGGCAGCTGCGCAGACCTGCCGGTCAGATGGTCAGTCTGCCCCAGGTCGTAGTCCTTCAGCGTCGCGCCGTATTCAGTCGTGATCGCCTCGAGCTCCCCGCGATGGGCAGCGGATAGGCCGACATGACAGAGGTGGAAGACCAAGTCTCGCCGCCGATGCGTGGTCATGCAGACCGAGCGCATCGTCGCGTAGGCAGGCGCCCAGAACTTGTCGTCGAACGTGAGTACGATGTGGATGGGTCCGGCCATCCTCAGCCCTTCCGTCCGGGGAAGCGGAACCGGTCGGCAATCCGCTCGCGCATATAGCGGTAGTACACCTCGTTGGTCATGGTGTGCCGGTAGGCTTGCGCGAAAGCGACGCCGAACACCGGCTGCCACGGCTTCTTCGGACCGGTATAGTGCACGATGTGTGGTTCCAGCACCTCGTGGGCCGGCTCGGGGTTGATCAGGTTCCAGCGGAAGTCGAGCGCCAGCCAGTTGCCGGCGAAGACCAGGTTCAGCACCGCCTGGTCGTATTGCACCCGGGTGAGCACCCCCTGCTGGTGGTAGGCCCGCGTCCGCCCAGGCAGATCGGCCGCGGCGTAAGGCCTGCGGTCGATCACCATCATCCCTGCATTGAAGTAAGCCATGTCGAACCGGAAGAGGTCCGCATTCTGCCGGAAATCCCGCCCGAGCATCGCGCGGTGCCGGTGCGGGTCGAGCACGGCGGCTATCGGCTTTCCCTCCAGATCGAGCTCGGCTAGGACCTCGATCGGCGACCGTACCAACATGTCGCAATCGAGATAGATTACCCGTTCGATGCCCGATGGGAGCAGTTCGTCGAGCATCAGCCGGGCATAGACGAGGTTGCTCAGCCGCGGGTGGAAGCTCATCCCCTCGAGGAAACCGGTGAACCCAGCATTGGCCGACAGGTCGTAGTCAATGAGCCCTGCGCCGAATTCGGTATCAATGGCATCAAGAACCCGGCGGTGATCGCCGGAGAGTCCGCGGTAAAACAGGTGAAACCGCAGATCGCTTCGACGCCCGCTCGCAAGGCAGATGGAGCGCATGACTGCATAGGCCGGCGCCCAGAAGCGATCGTCGAACGTCAGCGCCACATGGATCGCGCCGCTCATTTCGACCAGATCAGTCGCTTGAGCTCACCCTTCCAGCGAAACTTCGTATACCGCCAATAGAGCTCGTTGGTCATGACATGGCGGTACATTCGGGCAAACCCGATGCCCGTGTTGCGGTCCAGCGGACGGGCCTTCCAGGGCTTTTTGTGACCGGTGTAGTGCAACAGCTTGGGCTTGAGCCCCTCATGGGCGCGCTGCGGATCAGTCACGTTCCAGAGCTGGTCGAAAGCGTGCCAATTCCTCCTAAACACGATGTTCAGGATGTCCTGGTCGGCGTAGTGGAGGCGGGCAATGGTGCCGTCGGCCACGATCCGCTGGAATTCGCCAGGGACATTGGACGCCCGCCAACCTGCCATGTCGATGACCATCAGCCCGGCGTTGAAGTAGGGCACGGCCGGATCGAACAGATCGCGGTTCTCGCGCATCTCGCGACCGGGACCGATGTGCATGCCATGTGGATCGGGGACAGCTCCGATTGGATGACCCTCAAGATCGGCCTCAGCGATTTCCTCGATGGGTGCACACACCATCATGTCGCAGTCGATGTAGGTGAGGCGGTCGATCTCCGAGGGGAGGATCGTTTCGAAGAGGAGCCGGGCATAGACGATGTAGTTAGATTGCCCGTAGGCCGGTGCTCGCCTGGCTAGCGAAATGAACTGCGGATCGACGTCCAGGTCGTAGTAGCGCAGAGTCGAACCGAATTCCTCAGCGATGCGTTCGATGTCCGCCTTGTGCTCGTTGCTCAGCCAGAGATGGCAGAGGTGAAAGACAATGTCCGCGCGTCGCTCGGTGGTCAGGCAAATCGAGCGCATCAGCGTATAGGCGGGCGCCCAAAACTTGTCGTCGAAGGTCAGTGCGATGTGGATCGGCGGGCCGGACATCAGCGGTACCTGATGAGGTTGCCGATCTTGCGGAAGGGTTCGAACCACGCCCGCCGTAGACGATAGCGCAGGTAGCGGTTGTAGATTTCGTTGGTCATCACGTGCCGGTACATCCTCGTGAACGCAACGTTGGCCGTGCGCTTCCACGGTTTGCCCGCGCCAGTGTAGTGCAGCAGCTTCGGGTTAAGGCCCTGGTGGACGGGGCGAGGGTCGACCAGGTTCCACATCTGGTCCAGTTTCAACCAGTTACGGGCAAAGATGATGTTCAGCAGGTCTTGATCGTAATAGATCCGCGACATCGTGCCGTCAGCGATCGCGGCTTCGAGACGCTCGAGGATCCGAGCGTTTCGCCAGCCCTCCATGTCGATGACGATGAGTCCTGCGTTGAAGTAGTTGTCGGCAGGGTCAAAGAGATCGCGGTTCTTGCGGATGTCGCGGCCCGGTCCGATGTGGAGGCCGTGCGCTTCCGGCACCGCGGCTATCGGATAGCCCTGCAGATCAACCTCAGCGATCTCCTCAATTGCGCCGCGGACCATCATATCGCAGTCGAGATAGGTGAGCCGCGTCACTTCGGGCGGCATGATCTCGGCGAACAGCAGCCGCGCGTAGACGATGTTGGAGAGCCGGTGGTTGTAGGGCGCCCGCTCCGCCACGGAGACGAAGAGCGGCATCGCGTCGATGTCATACAACCGCAGTTGCGACCCGAACTCCTCGGTGATCTTGGAGAAATCGGCGGCGTGCTCGGGCGACAGCGAGCGATGGCAGAGATGGAAGATGAGGTCGGCGCGTCTGCGGGTCGTCAGGCAGATGGAGCGGATCGTCGCAAAAGCCGGCGCCCAGTACGGATCGTCGAAGGTCAAAGCGATGTGGATCGGCTGAGCCATCGAGCGGCAGGTCCGGGGAAGGTGGGCCTTCCTAGCACATAGCTTCCAGCGGGCAAGCCGAGCTCACCTGGAACTCGTCGCTCTTGACTCTCGTTTCGCCTGATGTTCTCTTTTTGTTCTCAGAAAGGGCCCTAGCTGGGCGGCTGAGGCAACCCGCGTATCAAATTCAATAGGGGAGGGCCGTCCGATG
>JAEZBF010000239.1 GCA_023427545.1 Pseudomonadota bacterium | reverse complement strand
GCTCATCCGCATCGAGGAGGAGCTCGGCGGGCCAGCGTCATTTTCCGGCTGGAGCGGATTGGCGGTGCGTCGCGCCGCCACGAGCTGATGCGGCTCTTGGAGCCGCACGGCCAAGGTTATAGACGTTCAATCGAGCTCAAGTTGAGGGGGACCCGTTGAAGATCACTGACGTCAAATGTGCGGTCATCGCGAGCAGCCCGGTGATCCGCATCACCACCGACGAGGGCATCACCGGCTGGAGCCAGATCGAGACGCCCAAGCCCTACCTGCAGCCGATCGTGCTGCAGCTCAAGTCGTGGCTGGTGGGGGAGGACCCGGTCAACGTCGAGCGCGTGGTCAAGCGCATCCGGGTGCGCGGCGGGTTCAAGCCCTGGGGCGCGGCAGTCAGCGCGATCGAGATGGCGCTCTGGGACATCGCGGGCAAGGCGGCCAACCTGCCGGTCTACCGGCTGCTCGGGGGCAAGGTGCGCGACCAGGTCCGCACCTATCGCACGCTCTACCAGCACGAGGTCGGCGCCAAGCACACGCCCGAGGACTACGTGAAGTGGGCCGAGTACGGGAAGGCACTCGAGGGCGGCTTCACGATGTTCAAGCTGCCGACGGCGTTCCACTCGTCGATGGTCAAGGACTATCCGGACTTCCACTACGGCGCGTTGCAGCACGATGCGCCGTTCCCCTACCCGCACAAAGGCCTGATGAGCGAGAACGGGTTCAACCACCTGCTCGAGTGCGTCACCGCCGCCAAGGAGGCGCTGGGTCCCGCCTACGGCATGGCGCTCGATGCCGGACCGGGATTCCTCGCCCATGACGCGCTGCGTTTTGCCCGCGCCGTCGAGCACCTCCACCTGCTCTGGGTCGAGGACATGATCACGGGCGACTACGTGCCCTACGTGCTGCCCGACGTTTATCGCGAGGTGACCTACCATACGACGACGCCGATCCACACCGGCGAACAGATCTACCTGCGGCAGAACTACAAGGCGCTGATCGAGACCCACGCGGTCAACATCGTCGGCCCCGACCCCTGCGATGTCGGCGGCATCGCCGAGCTCAAGTGGATCGCCGAGTTCGCCGACCTGCACGGCATCGGCATGGCGCCGCACGGCACCGCAAACGGGATCTTCGGGCTAGCGGCGCTGATCCAGGTCTGCGCGACGGTGCCGGACAACTTCATCGCTTTCGAGTACCCCGCCCGGTTCGAGCCGTTCTGGTACGAAATCACCGAGGGGTTCGACGGCATGCCGGTCAGGAACGGCATGATCGATGTGCCCGACCGGCCTGGCTTGGGCGTCGAGCTGATCCCGGAAGCCGCAAAGCAATACCTTTCCGAAGAAGACGCGGACTTCTTCGACTAGCGGGCGGTGGAGCGCCATTGCCCGAGAGGAGGGCGGGAGGTGAACCTTTGCTCATGCGGAACTGCGGCCGGAGCATCACGTTACCGGCGGAGGGCGCGGAGAAAAACATTCTACCAGGTGGATGAAATCCGCCGTGTCCGGGCATAGGTTCCGCGCCACGAACGGCCCGCAATCAGGCCGTCAAGGAGATCGCCATGAACTTCAGGAAATCGCTTGTTGCGCTCGCCGCGCTCGCCGCACTCGTGTCCCCCGCCTTCGCGCAGTCCGCGCTCGACCAGGTCAAGCAGGCCGGCGCGCTGAGAATCGGCACCGAGGGCACCTACGCCCCCTTCACCTTCCATGACCCGAGCGGCGCGCTCGTTGGCTTCGACGTCGAGATCGGCCGTGAGATCGCCAAGCGCATCGGTGTGGAGGCGCAGTTCGTCGAGGGTCCGTGGGACGGGCTGATCGCCGGTATCGACGCCAACCGCTACGACGTGGTCATCAACCAGGTCGGCATCAACGACGAGCGCAAGGCCAAGTACGACTTCTCCGAACCCTACATCGCTTCCAAGGCCGCCCTGGTGGTGAAGGCGGACAATACCTCGATCACCAAGTTCGAGGATCTCGCCGGCAAGAAGGCGGCCCAGACCCTCACGAGCAACTTCGGCAAGCTCGCGCAGCAATATGGCGCCGAGCTGGTGCCGACCGAAGGGTTCGACCAGTCGGTCGCGCTGGTGCTGCAGGGACGAGCCGACGCGACCATCAACGACAGCCTCTCGTTCTTCGATTTCAAAAAGCAGCAGCCGGACGCGCAGCTGAAGATCGCGGCAACCCAGCCGGACGCCGATTACTCGGGCGTGCTGCTCGCCAAGGGCAAGCCCGAGCTGGTGGCGGCGATCAACGACGCGCTGGCGGCGATCAAGGCCGACGGCACCTATGCAATGATCTCGCAGAAGTATTTCGGCGAGGACGTTTCGCAGTAAGTTAGGCGAAGAAGGACCGGGCACCCGAGTGCGGCCGGTCCACCTTCGCGAACGAGCTTGCCCGGATGCCGCACTGGCTTTCTCTGATGATTCAGTCGGTGCCGTCCCTGCTCTGGGCGTGCATCCTCTTCACCATTCCGCTGACGCTGCTCTCTTTCGCCTTCGGGTTGGCCGTCGGGTTCCTTGCGGCTCTCGCTCGGCTGTTCGGAACCGCGCCGATTGCGGCGGTCGTGCGGTTCTACGTCTGGATCATCCGCGGCACGCCGCTGCTGGTGCAGCTGTTCCTGATCTTTTACGGGCTGCCCAGCGTCGGGATCGTGCTCGACGCCTTCCCGGCGGCGCTGATCGGCTTCACGCTCAACGTCGGCGCCTATACGTCCGAGATCATTCGGGCGGTGCTGGCCTCGGTGCCCAAGGGGCAATGGGAAGCCGCCTACTCGATCGGCATGACGTGGCCACAGGCGATGCGGCGGACCATCCTGCCGCAGGCGAGCCGGGTGGCGGTGCCGCCGCTCTCAAACACCTTCATCTCGCTGGTGAAAGACACATCGCTCGCCGCCGCCATCACGGTGCCGGAGCTGTTCCGGGCGGGGCAGCGCATCGTCGCCACGACCTACGAGCCGCTGATCCTCTATGTCGAGGTGGCGCTGATCTACCTGGTGGTCAGCTCGGCACTGTCGAGCCTGCAGGCGCGGCTCGAACGGCGGCTGTCGCGATACGGCGGTTTCATCGAGGGCGGCTCATGATCGCGCTCGAGAACATCGACAAGCACTTCGGCGAGCTCCACGTCCTCAGGAGCGTGAGCCTTGCCGTGCGCGAGGGCGGCGTCACTGCGCTGATCGGCCCATCAGGCAGCGGCAAGAGTACCCTGCTGCGCTGCGTCAACCTGCTGGAGATCCCGCAGTCGGGCCGGGTGCGGATCGACGAGGCTGAGATCGTGTTCACGCCATCGGGCCGGATCGACCGCGCGGCGGTGCTGCAGGTGCGGCGCAAGACGGGCATGATCTTCCAGAACTTCCAGCTCTTTCCACATCTGACCGCGGTCGAGAACGTCATGGAGGGGCTGGTCACGGTGCAGCGCTGGTCCAAGGAGAAGGCGCACGAGCGGGCGCTCGAGCTGCTTGCCAAGGTCGGCATGTCGCCCAAGGCGGAGAGCTGGCCGGCGAACCTGTCTGGCGGCCAGCAGCAGCGGGTGGCGATCACGCGGGCGCTCGCCCATTCGCCCAAGGTGCTGCTCTGCGACGAGCCGACGTCGGCGCTCGATCCCGAACTCGCCATCGAAGTGGTCGAGGTGCTGGCCCAGCTCGCGCGCGAGGGTACGACGATGCTGATGGCGACGCACGACCTGCGGTTGGCGGCGACGATCGCCGACGAGGTGGCGTTCCTCGATCGCGGCGAGATCGTCGAGTGCGGTGACGCGCGGCAGGTGTTCGGCGCACCTAAGCGGGATCGCACCAAGCGGTTCGTTTCGACGCTGTCGGCGCAGGGCGGGATGGATGGCGCGGCCGTTGAAGACTAGTGAGGTTGCTCCGTTCAGCGGAGGTCCGGCATGACGTACCTGGCGGTTCGGCCTTCGTTGCCGAGGTTGGCGGCAATCTCCTCGACCGTGGTGCCGATCGTTGCGGCGTGGATGCCGTTGAGGATCAGCAGGGCGTCGAGGCCGTAGTCGTTGGCACCCTTGATGTCGGTGCCGAGACCATCGCCAATCGCGAGGATGCGGGACCTGTCGATGCCGCCTATGAGGGCGCGGGCGTGGTCGTAGATCGACGCGAACGGCTTGCCCGCAAGCTGCGTGCGGCCGCCCAGCGCCGCATAGTCGCGGGCCAGCGCGCCGGCGCCCCAGACCATGCGGTCGCCCTTGGGCGCAATCACGTCGGGGTTGGCGCAGATCATGAGCAGATCGCGGGCCGCCAGCCGCCGCAGCAACCCGGCGTAGGCCTCCGGGGTGTCGTCCTCGCCGCCGCGAAGGCCCGTGACAATGATGGCTTCGGCTCGATCTTCGTCGACCCGTTCGATGCCAAGGTCTTCGAACATTGCGAGATGGGCATCAAGACCGATGTGGAGGACCTGGCGTGGGGCGGCGGAGATCAGGGCGCGCGTCACATCGCCCGAGGTGGCGATGAAATCGTACGCCTCGCGGCTAACGCCGATCTGGTCGAGGAACTCGGTAACGCTTTGGGCGCGCCGCGGTGAATTGGTCACCAGCACCGACTTGCGGCCGGAGGCCCGTACGCTAGTCAGTGCCGTTTCGGCAGCCGGGAACTTGGCGATGCCGTCGTGCACCACACCCCAGACATCGCAGAAGACGGCGTCATAGTTGGGCACAACCTCGTCGAGCGAAGCAATGAGGCGCGGCAGCGGCTCCATCATGGACGCGGGTACACCTGCGGTCCGACCTCCTCGATCACCGCCGGGATAAGCGTGGGGAGCTGCACGCTCCGGACCGTTACCTCGCTGCTGACGAAGTCGCAGATCGCGGCGCCGAGGTATTTGTCGCCCGGGTACGGCGGTTGGCTGTCACCCACGGTGAAGGCACTCGAGGGACACCAGAGGTACTGCGTGTCGCCCAGGGTGAAATGGCGGGAGATGTGCAGGTGGCCACTGGAGACGAGACCGATATCGAAGCGGCGCGCGAGTGCTTCCAGGCGCAAGCGCGGTTCGGGCGCCACCGACCAGTAACCGTTGTCCGGGTCGGCGTAGGTGTGGATGAACAGTGGCTGGTGGCAAAACCAGGCGATGCGACGTCCGCCGGCGCCGGCTGTGACCTCCTCGATCCACTGGTATTGCGCGTCTTCTTCGGGCAGGCCGCTGCCCATGATCATCGAGTTGAAGCCGATGAGGCGCCAGTCGGCGAGGTCCTTCACCCAGTGATCGGCGCCGAAATAACGCTGCCAGCGCGCCAGGCGCTCGGCGTTGACGGGCTGACGCCCGGTGCTCGCAGGCACGCCGACATCGTGGTTTCCCGGGAGGCTGAGCCACGGAACCGGCAGGGTCGCGAGGAGCTCGCGGCAGAATGCGAAGTCGTCGTCGAGATCGGCGCCATCGAGCGTGACGTCGCCGCAATGGACGATGAGGTCGGGCTGCTGCGCCGTCAACCAGTCCACGAGCGCCGGCCAGTTGCGATGGAAGAGCGGCCGTTCGGGTCCGATGTGCGTGTCGGAGATCTGTACGATGCGAAACATGGTCGTCTCATGCTTCCGTGCAAGGCTGGCAGTGTGCCCGCCTTGCGAGATCAAGCGGGAACGGCGGAGGGGTAGACGGTGACTTCCAGGGCGGGCTTGGGTGCAACCACATTATCGTAGTCGACAACGGCACCCTGCGCGATCAGCGTTTCGCGCAGCACACCGAAGTCGATCTCGGGCATCGAGCAGCCATGCTTGAGGCTGAGGGCGGCGGCCGTGCCGGCGCCCTGACCCATCGCCATGCAGGTCGCCATGACGCGGACCGAGCCGAACCCCGGCCCATCGGCGCTGATGCAGCGGCCGGCGATGATCAGGTTCTGGCTGCCCTGCGGGATGAGGCAGCGCAGTGGCACGTTGTATTCCTGCCGCGGCACGACGAGGCCATCCTGCTCGTTGCTGCTGGAGGAATGGATGTCGATGACGTGCGCGCCCTTGGCAATCGTATCGGGAAAAGCCTTGGGAACGAGGATGTCCTCCTTGCGCAGCCTGTAGAGACCGACGATGTGATAGGACTCTCGCACGCCGGTCTGAATACCGGACTTGGCCAGCCAGCAATCCTTGAACTCGATGAACTCGCGGCGCAGCACCTCGATGAACTGGTGCATCTTCTCGCGCAGACTGCATTCGGTGCGGGTGAACCAGACCGGGTCGCTCGCGTCGGTGGCCTCGCGCAGCAGGTTTATGCTGACCATGCCGTCGTGCCAGAAGTGATTGATCCAGGGGCCGCCGAAGATTGGGATTTCGCCAGCGGCGTTCAACTCGAGCAGCCGGCCACGAATCTTGCCTGATACGGGCAGCATGCCGTCCTTGGCATCGCCGAAGAGGTACCCGAGGGCGTCAGTGTCGACCCCGCCCAGCTGGAACCATAGCGTCGCGGGCTGGAGGACATCGCCCTTGAGCGTGGGCAGGCCGGCTGCCCGCACCAAGTCAGCATCGCCGGTGCAATCGATGAAAGCTTTCGCCTTGTAGGCGATGCGACCGGCCTTGTTCTGAACGATAACGTGGGTGACCCGGCCATCTTCCGTTACGCAGTCGGCAAACCAGGTGTGGTAGAGCAGCGTCACGCCGGCCTCGAGGAGCATGCGCTGGGCGGCGAGCTTGAGGATTTCGTCGTTCACAGGGAAGTTGCCGCTCTCGCGCGTGACGCTCGCGCCACCCAGTTCGGTCGCCCGCTGCATCAGTTCGAACGGAAAACCCCCGATGTGCTGCTTGCCGAAATGGCGGAATTCGCTGATTGGCGTGACGAGTGCGGCCGTCGCCATGCCGCCGACGAAGCCGTAGCGCTCGATGAGCAGGGTCTTCGCGCCATTTCGGGCCGCGGCAACCGCGGCCATGAGCCCGGCGGGGCCACCGCCACAGACGATGATGTCGTACTCGCCTTCGACGGCAACCTCACGGCTGGGCTCTGCGATTGTAGTCTTCACCTGAGGGTCAGTCCTGTCATTAAACGATAGCGTTAATGTCCCCTGCCACGCTCCACTGTGAGGCGTCAACGTACAAGGTTGCGATAACGCTCATGTATTTGTGAGAGGTCAGCGCATCGAGGAGGCGCGGATCACAAGTTCTGGGACGAGGCGCTCGGTGACGATCGCGCCATCGGGGGTGCCCTCGATGAGCTGCAGCAGGCGGCGCGTTGCGCGCAGGGCAACCTCTTCGTAGGGCAGCGCGAGCGTTGAAAGCGGCGGCTCCATGAAGCGTGTGAAGGGGCGGTTGCCCCAGCCGATCACCAGCACGTCGTCGGGTACGGCGAGGCTGCGCTCCCGGAGGGCCCGGTAGAGGCCGAGCGCATAGTAGTCGTCGCCCACTACGAAGGCGTCGGGCCGGCGGCCGCGGTCGAGCAGTTCGCACGCCACTCGATAGGCGTCGTCGGCCTGCCATGACTGAGAGACGCGGAAGGTTCTCGCCGCGGGGACGGGCGCGACGTTCCTGCGCCGGTCGAACTCCAGGCCTGCCGCAAGGAGCATCCGCCGAAAGCCCTCCTCGCGCAGGCGGATGGTCGAGGTGGGCATGTCCTCGTCGATCAGCACGATATCCCGGGCTCCGGCGCGGATCACCGCCTCGGTGGTGAGGCGGATGCCGGCCTGATTATCGTTTGAGAAGAAATCTACTGTTTGATCAGGCAGTTCGCGCGTCACCATGACAAGTGGAATGCCTGTTTTGATCACGGGGGTCCACGCGTTGGAGCGCTCGCGCACCGGGGCCGCGATCAGCCCGTCGACCCCCGATCGCAGCGCCCGGCCGATGGTTTCGCGCTCGCGCTCGGCGGATTCGTAGGAGAGCAGAAGCAGGACGGTGTAGCCGGCCTCCTTGGCTGCGAGTTCCACCTCCGATACGAGGTCGGTGAAGAATGGGTGGGAGATGTTGGGGACGATCACGCCGATCGTCTTGCGGGCGCCAAGGACCAACGAGCGGGCGTGGATGTTGGGTACATATCCCAGGCGCTCGGCTTCGGCCTTGATCCGCGCTCGGGTCGCAGGATTGACGCCCGGGCGGTCGTTGAGCGCGCGCGAAACCGTGTTGGGGGTGAGACCCACCACCCTGGCGACGTCCTGAAGCGTCGGCTGACGCCGCCCGCCCGCCTCATGCGTCATTCACCGTTCTCCAATCGAGGCGACCAGTTTACCGGTGCGGCGCACCCCAGCCAATCGGCCCATTCGCTGGCCCACAGTCATTACCGTTACCATTGTTGAACTGAGCCTGCGCTGTAAAGAGCGGCTGGGTTTGGCAGAAATTGTCAATGAAATCAATGCTGACCTCCAGACCTTGACGCCGCAACAACTGCGTGCAAGATCAACATTAACGATATCGATGCGCGGTACACGCGCACGGCACCAATCCAGGTAGACGTCCTTCCTGCTGCAGAGCGGTTTGCGAGCACGGGGCGGCCGGGGCCCGGGACCGTCACTAGCAATCCTACGAGGGAGACAGCCATGAAACTGATTAAGGCCGCAGCTGCGGCCGCAATTGCCGTATCGCTGGCAACCGGCGTGAACGCCCAGAGCCTCAATGTGCTCGGGCACAAGGTGCACCAGGTCGCTTCGACCGGCGAGACCGGCGGCGACAGCACCGCGGAGTTCGTTGCGGCCCACGGCCCGATCAACTGGATCACCGCCGACGTCACGCCGCTGCACGACCGGCTGTTCCGCGAGATGACCCTCGGCACCGGCAATGTCGACGCGGCGTTCTTCCTCAACCGCTTCGCTTCGCCCAAGGCGTTCGAGCTGCTCGAGCCGCTCGACGACCTCAACGCCGCCGACCCGATCGAGGACTTCGACGGGCTTTCCGAAGGCATGCGCGGGGGCATGACCTACAACGGCAAGCTCTACGGCATTCCGTTCCGCCACAGCACCACCGCGCTCGTCTACAATGAGACGCTGCTCAAGGAAGCCGGGTACGACGGTCCGCCCAAGACGTTCGAAGAGCTCATCGAGATCGCCAAGAAGGTCCCGCACACCGATGCGAACGGCCAGAAAGTCTTCGGCCTCACCCAGGTCGGGGTGTCGCCGGAGTTCATCCTGGCGCTCATGCTCAGCACCGGGAAGCGCTTCCTCGAGGACGACTTCACCCTCAACGCCAACACGCCTGAGTATATCTCCGCACTGCGGATGCTGAAGGACCTGTCGGATTCCGGCGCGCTCATCGACAACTATGTCGGCAACAACCTCGACGGGCTGATCTCCGACATGCAGAACGGCCGCGCGGCGATGAGCATCAGCCCGTTCAACCGCGAACTGGTCATGAACGACCCCAAGCTCTCGCGCTTCCCGGGCTCGTTCAAGGTGACATCGATCCCGCCAGGCGCCGGGGGCGTCCCGCCGATCCAGACCGAAGTCTGGTACCTCGTCATCCCCAAGAACTCTCCCCACAAGAAGGAAGCCTGGGAACTGATCAAGGCGCTGTCATCGCCCGAGGCCACCGTCCGCGAAGCGCTGAACGGCAACGGCGCGGTTCGTCCGGCCGCCTATCAGGATCCGCGGATCGTCGAAAAGATCGCGTCTGCCGCAGAGCAGGCCCGTTCCGTCGCAGCCGCTCGCCTCGCCCTTCCCGGCTTCGAGGACATCTCGCGGGCACAGACCATCATCCAGGAGGAAGCTGACGCGGTTCTGCTGGGCTACCAGACGCCAGAAGAAGCGGCCGCCAAGACCCAGGCGCAGATCGAACCGCTGCTGCCTAAAAAGCAGTAGCCCTCCCGGACGCGCGGCAGTTCGCTGCCGCGCTTCTTTTGTTTCGACTGCTGTTACACGACGCGAGACCACATGCGCCGACTAGGCTTCTTCCACCTCATGTTGCTGGCGCCGGCGCAGGCGCTTGCAACTGCGATGCTGGCCGCGCCGGCGCTCTATGTCTTCTGGCTGAGCTTCACGACCTCGAACTACGGCCTGGACCCGCAGTTCGTCGGGCTCGCCAACTACGCAAAAGTGCTCACCGACGGCGTGTTCTGGCGCGCGTCGTGGAACACGTTCCTGATCGTCAACATCGTCGTCTATGTCGAGCTGCTGCTCGCCTTCGGCATGGCGGTGCTGGTCGCGAGCCTCAACCGCGGCCGCATGCTGCTGTTCGCCGTCATCCTCGTGCCCTACGGCATCAGCGAGGTGGTGGGCGTGCTCTCGTGGCGCTTCCTTGCCGATCCCAATATCGGCGTCATCACCAAGGGCCTTGCATCGCTCGGCATCACGTTCAACTGGACGCGCAACGTCGGCGACGCGCTCGCGCTGATCTGCACGATTTCGACATGGCACCACCTGCCCTTCACCTTCGTGATCATCTACGCAGCGGTCATCTCGGTGCCGCGCGAACTCTACGAAGCGGCGCGCGTGGATGGCGCGAACGCGTGGCAGCAGACGCTCAACATCACCATTCCGCTGATCATTCCGGCGGCGATGCTGGCGATCGTCTTCCGCTACATCTTCGCCTTCCGCATGTTCACGGAAGTCTGGCTGGTGACCAAGGGCGGCCCGGTCCGGCTGACCGAGGTGCTGGGCACCTACCTCTATCGCACCGGGTTCAGCTTCTCCGATTTCGGTGGCGCGGCGGCCACCGGCTGGCTGATGGTGCTGGGAGCCCTGTTCCTGTCGGTGTTCTACCTGCGTTCGATGTACCGGAAATCCTTTTCCAATGAGTAGGCCCGTCTCCAGCGCCCTGAAGGCGATCGCCATCGTGCTGATCGTGGTGTGGTCGGTCTTTCCGGTCGCCTACGTCGTGATGAACTCGTTCAAGTTCCAGCGCGACATCTTCATGTTCCCACCGCCGCTGCTGTTCGAACCGACGCTCGACAACTACATCGAGCTGGCGACGCAGAACGGCGACTTCTTCCGGTTCGTCGGAAACAGCCTCGCCATCTCGATCCTAGCGACGCTGCTGTCGGTGTTCGCGGGAGCCTGCGCGGGCTACGTCTATTCGCGCTTCCGCAACGACGCGCTTTCGGCATCCGCCTTCTATCTCGTGGCGATCCGCCTGCTGCCGCCGCTCGTCGTCACCATTCCGCTTTTCCCATGGGTGAACCAGTTCGGGCTTGCCGACACGCACCTGATCCTCATCCTGCTCTACGCCACCTTCTGGGTGCCGCTGAACGTGTTGGTGATGAAGGAGTTCATCGACCAGATCCCGCGCGATCTCGACGAGTCCGCGTCGGTGGATGGCGCGAGCGAAGCGCAGATCCTGCGCTATGTCGTGGCGCCGCTCGCCATCCAGGGCATGGTCGCCTGCGCGGTGTTCGTCTTCGTGTTCTCTTGGAACGAGTATCTCTACGCCTTCATCTTCACGATCCAGAACGCCAAGACGACGCCGCTCATTCTCAGCGAGCTAATGGATTCGGTGACGGGCACAAATTACGGGATTCTGTTTTCGGCAGCGACGATCCAGCTGGTGCCGATTGTGCTGGTGGTGCTGGGGTTGCAGCGGTTCCTGGTTGCCGGTCTCACGGCCGGCGCGGTGAAGGGTTAGCGGCCATGGACGGGGCTGGCCGCATCTGGCCGCACCAGCCCAAGGCCGAAGAGATACGGCTGGTGCTGTTCGACTGCGACGGCACGCTGCTGGAGAGCGAAGAGCTGATGCACGACGTGCGCCAGCGAAACTTTTCGGCGCTGGGCATCGCCTGCACCGCGCGGGAGCTGGCGGTCCGCTACAACGGCGTGCGCTATCCGCAGCTGATCGCCGATCTTTCAGCGCGCTCGGGCATCGAGATCGGACCGGCGGTATTCGACGCGATCGAAAGCGAGTTCAACCGGCGTTGCGCCACCGACCTGCGCCCTGTGCCGGATGCGCGCGAGGTGCTCGCGGCGATGCCGGTGCCGTTCTGCATGGTCTCCAACTCGCCGCGGCAGCGCGTGATCCACATGCTGCGCTCAACAGGGCTGCTGGCGTATTTCGGACCGCGGATCGTATCGGCGCTCGATGTCGGGGTGCCCAAACCGCAACCCGACGTGTTCCTGCTGGCGGCCGAGCTGATGGGTGTACCGCCCGCGCAGTGCCTCGTGGTCGAGGACAGCCTCTTCGGGCTCAAGGCGGGCCGTGCGGCGGGGATGCGGGTTGCGGCCTATCTGGGGGCGGCCCACCAGGTCGACGAGTTGACGGGTCCCCTGCTCGCGGCCAAGCCGGACCACGTGCTTGGCCGGCTGACCGACCTGCTCGAAGTCCTCGCCGTGCACAGCCCGGCCACCTAGGAGGCGCACCTGAGCATCCGGCTCGCCAGCTACAACATCCAGTACGGCGTGGGAAAGGACGAGGTGCTGGACCTCTCGCGCATCGCCGGGGAACTCGGCGATTCAGACATCATCGCGCTGCAGGAGGTGGAGGCCGGCAATCCCAAGCGCGGCCTCATCAACCAGCCGGCGGAGCTGGCGCGGCTGCTGGGGCACGAACACACCGCCTATGGCGCCGGCGTCGACATCTACCTGGGCGAGACGGTGCCGGGCGGCTATCCGGGGCTGCGGCAGAAATTCGGGAACGTGATCCTGTCGCGCTGGCCGCTGCTCAGCATCGTGAACCACACGCTGCCGAAGCTGGCCGTGCGCGGCGCGACGCACCTGCAGCGCACGGCGCTCGAGGTGATCATCGGAACGCCCGAGGGGCCGCTGCGGCTGATCACGGCGCATCTCGACCATATGTCGCCGGTCACCCGCATGCCGCAGGTCGACGTGCTGCGCGAGCTTATGCTGGAACCGGCGCGGCGTGGCCCGGCGTGGTCGGGTGTGCCCGGCAACCCGTCGGGGTTCGGGGATCCGGCCGTGCCGTGGCCTCGCGGCGCCGTGCTCATCGGCGACCTCAACTTCGCGCCGACCGATATCGAATACGAGGCGTTGTTCGGTGGGATTTCACCAATGACCGGCGCGCGGGTAAGCCTCGAGCACGGGCTGTTCGATGCGTGGGTACTCACCGGTCACGGCGAGCTCGAGGGGGTCACCTTCATCCGCCCGGGCCGCAAGCGGGAGCGGCTCGACCACTGCGCGGTTACGGCCGACCTGATCCCGGCCATGCAGGCGATGGAGATCGACGAAGCGGCGCAGGGTTCGGATCACCAGCCGATCTTCGTGACGCTGGACCTGAGGCGGGCTGGCTGAGCCCGCCCTCGGGGCCTCAGGTCTTCTCCACCGCCTCACGGCCGGCGCGGGCGCGCAGCGAGCCCGGTGGATAGCGATGCCCCTGCACTTCGACCGAGGCCAGCGCGTCGGCCAGCTGCTGCCGGTCGTCATCGCTGAGCGCGATCCCGGTGGCGGCAATGTTCTCGTCGATACGATGCGTTTTGGTGGTGCCGGGAATGGGCACGATCCAGGGCTTGCGGTCGAGCAGCCAGGCGAGGGCGAGCTGGGGCACGGTCAGGCCCTTGGGCTCGGCGATCGCCTTGAGGCGGTCGACCAGCTGAACGTTGGTCTTGAGCGCGTCGGCGGCAAAGCGGGGGACGATGCTGCGGACGTCGTCTTTGTCGAATTTGGTTTCCGCCGTGATGTTCCCGGTGAGGAAGCCGCGGCCGAGCGGCGCGAAGGGGACGAAACCGATGCCGAGCTCCTCCAGCAGCGGCAGGAGCTTCTCCTCGGGCTCGCGCCACCACATCGAGTATTCGCTCTCGACGGCGGCCAGGGGCAGGACCGCGTGAGCGCGGCGGATGGTGTTGAGGCCCGGCTCGGAAAGGCCGAGGTAGCGGACCTTGCCTTCGGCGATGAGGTCCTTGACCGTGCCGGCGACGTCCTCGATGGGCACATTGGGGTCGACGCGGTGCTGGTAAAGCAGGTCGATGTAGTCGGTGCGCAGGCGCTTGAGCGAGCCCTCGACCGAGGCGCGGATAAAGTCGGGGCGGCTGTCCTCCACCTGCGGTTCGCCGGGTGGCGGAACGGTGAGACCGAACTTGGTGGCGATGACCACGCGGTCGCGGAAGGGGGCGAGCGCTTCGCCGACGAGGTCTTCGTTGTCGCCGTAGACCACGGCGGTGTCGAAGAGGGTGACGCCGGATTCGTAGGCGTGACGGATGACCTTGATCGCCTCGTCGTGCGGCGTAGAGGGGCCATAGGAGTGGGTGAGGCCCATGCAGCCGAGACCGACCGCGGAGACCTCGAGGCGAGCGCCGAGCTTACGCGTCTTCAATAGGCTGATCCCTTCCCGGTGGGCTGCTGTGCCTGGCGGACGAGCGCGAGGCGGCTGCGGCCGGCTTCGTTCATCAGCCCGGTGTCGGAACCCACGGTGATGAAGTCGAAGCCCATCTCGGCCATGCGCCTGGCCTGATCGCCGCTGGCGCAGTGCATGCCGATGTGCTTGCCGGCCGCGCGGCAGCGGGCGACGACGTGGTTAAGCGTTTCGATGAACCTGGGATGCCTGCTGTCGCCATCGACGCCGAGTCCCATCGACAGGGTGAGGTCGGAGGGACCGACGTAGACGCCATCAAGGCCAGTGGTAGCGAGGATGGCGTCGAGGTTCGCCAGGCTCGTTGGAGTTTCGACCTGCCCGAGCACCACGACCTCGCCGTTGGCGCCGTCGGTGGTGTAGCCGGGTCCCTGCGCCATGGCGGAGCGGGTGGGGCCGAAGCTGCGCTGGCCGATGGGGGGGTAGCGGCAGGCGTCGACAAGTTGCCTCGCCTGCTCGGGCGTATCGATCATCGGGCAGATGATGCCGTAGGCGCCCGCATCGAGCAGCTTCATGATCTGGGGCGGATTGAGTGCGACGGGACGCGCCATCGGCACCACCGAGGTGGTGTTGATGGCGGTGATCATCGGGAACGCCGAGGAATAGTCGAGCGCGCCGTGCTGGAGATCGACGGTCAAGGCGTCGAAACCGATGTGCGACATGACCTCGGCCGAGTGGGTCGAGTTGACCCCGAGCCAGCCGTTGAGCACCGGGCGGCCGCTCGCCCAGATCTCCTTGAGGAGATTCTTGCGCATGTTCAGGCCTTGAGCTGGAGGGTCGCGAGCATGTAGCCGGTCATGCCTTGGGGCATTTCGGCGCGCAGGCGGATGTAATGTCCGAAATGGGTGAGGCGCGCCATGCTGAGCCCGTCCACTTCGGGCTTGATCTCGAGGCTCGTGCCCTCATCGATCCAGCGCATGCCGTCGAGCGAGATCTGCACATGCGCCCTGGCGCCACCGCCGAGCGTGCCGGTTTCGAGCGTGCGCACGACGATGATCGCCTCGCGTGCCCAGCTCGCCTCGTAGGGCTCGGTGGCGGAGCCGTTGATCCAGTCCTCGCCGCGCGCGATGACGGCGGTGTAGCTTTCTGCCAGCATTACCAGTCTCCCGACAGCAGAATGGAGTCGAAGTAGAGGAAGGCGCGCTTGTCGGAGTCGGTGTCGACGAACGGAATGACGTTGAAGAGGTTCTGCAGGTTCGGCATCGCGTCGAACTTGAGGGTGCCAAGATCGGAGATGTCGAGCACCAGGTCGTTGCACTGCAGCTCGGTGTAACGCAGCTTATGGACGTCGAAGCCCAAGCGGAAATAGTGCCAATTGATCTTGGTCGGAATCTCGTTGTAGCAGATCAGCTGGTGCCCGCCGGGGATATCCTTCCAGTTCTCCTCGCCGTAGTGGTAGATCGTGACGGTCCGATCCCCCACGTCGTTGAACTTCACGCTCTCTTCCTTGTACTGCCACTTGTTCTGCAGCTCGCCATTGAGCGCGTTGAGGTAGCGGACCTGCGGCAGCACGCGATGGTTCTTGTCCTGGATGTCGAGGACCACGCCCCAGGAGCGCACG
Organism: Pseudomonadota bacterium; assembly: GCA_023427545.1. Lineage (GTDB taxonomy): Bacteria > Pseudomonadota > Alphaproteobacteria > Rhizobiales > Devosiaceae > JAEZBF01. The sequence goes on along the minus strand of JAEZBF010000239.1, from coordinate 17,223 downwards.
TCCCTGTCGGAGAGCTCGAGCTCGGTGGCTTCTGGCTTGAAGGTGAAGAAGCACTCGAGCTGCATCGTGCAGGCACGCGGGAACGTCATGCGCTTGAGGCTGACGGTCTGTGAGCCGCGGCCGGGACGCGTTGCGAGCTTGAGCGCGTAGGAGCCGGTCAGCCCGCCGTGCGTGCCACCATCCCAGTGGGTGATGTTGCTCAGCATGGGCGGGGTGAACTGCCTGTAGCCGGGGTGCATCCTGCGCAGGCTGCCGGTGTAGTTGCCGAGGAGCTCGTTCCACCCAGACATGCCGTTGTTGAAGTCGTCGTAGAACATGATGCGCGGCAGCGGATCGAAGCGACTGAGGTTGAGATCAGGTCGCGGCGCGACAGCGGTGCTGATGGTCATGAAAGGGAAGACTGCCTTTTGGTCCCAAGGGGTGGTCCGCTGCCTCAAAGACGAGCTTCGTGGCGGACTAATGAGTCACGGATAAAAGCAACTTTCGTCTGTGTCAACGCTAACAGACCGCCGCTTAACGAGAGTGCGATGCGTGGTCGTTAACCGAATGGTCCTTGTTTTCCCTTGCGAAGCCGCAGCCGGGGTTAACTTCCGCTTGACACCTGTGACAGCGGTTATCCTATATGAAAATCGCCTCGCTCAACGAGAAGTCGTGGCGTAAGGAGGAAAAGCTATGCTCAAGAAGTTCCTGGCCGCCGCCTTCGTGGTGGCCGCGATGGGAAGCGCGGCTGCTCAGGAGCAGCGAACCCTGACCATCATTTCGCATAACGTGCACAAGACCGCCGCGACCGGCGGCGACCTCGCCACTGCGCAGGACATCGCCGGCGAGTGGGCCAAGAAGAACAACGTCACCCTGAACTGGATCACGCTCGACATCGGACCGCTGCACGATCGCCTGCTGCGCGAGATGAGCCTGGGCGAGACCAGCATCGATCTGGCCGCGGTGCTCAACACCCGCGTCATTCCCAGCGTCGCCAACCTGCTCGAGCCGCTGGACCCGCTGAATGCAGCCAACCCGATCGAGGACCTCGAGGGCATCTCGAAGGGTCTGCTCGATGCGACCGTGATCGACGGCAAGCGCGTTGCCATCCCCTATCGTCACGCGACGAACGCCCTGCTCTACAACAAGGCGATCCTGGAAGAGCGCGGCGTTGCCGTTCCGACCACGCTGGACGAGCTGCTCAAGGCGATCCGCGACACCACCTTCACCCGTGACGACGGCACCCGCGTCAACGGCCTGATCATCACCGCCGAGACGCACGTGACGCCGCTGCAGTTCCTCAGCGCGTTCGGGGCGACCTACATCGCGCCCGACCTGAGCGTGCATGCGAACTCGCCCGAGATGATCGCCGGCCTGACCGAACTGGCCAAGCTGCACCAGGAAGGCGTCATCCCGCCCAACGCGACGACCTACAGCCTCGACCAGCTGATCGCCACGATGCGTGAAGGCCGCGGTGCATTCGCGATCAACCCGTTCGCGCGCTACACCGCACTGAACGATCCGGCCGCCTCGCAGTACCCTGGCCAGATCCTCGCGATCCCCTATCCGACCAACGAGCCGGGCAAGTCGGCGGCGAACACCGAGTTCTGGTCGTGGGCCATTCCGGCCAACTCCAAGCAGAAGGAACTCGCCTTCGACCTGATCCGCGAGCTGTCGAGCAAGGACGCCACCGTCCGCGCAGCGTTGAACGGCAACGGTCCGGTGCGTCCGGGTGCCTACGAGGATCCGCGGATCGTCGAGAAGCTCCCGTACGCGGCTGCCGAAGCCACCGGCCTGCGCGATGCCTCCATCGCGGTGCCGGCATTCGACGGTGCGGTCGAAGCGACGACCATCTTCCTCGAGGAGATGCATTCGGCGCTGCTGGGCCTCAAGACCCCGGAGCAGGCCGCCCAGGACCTGCAGACCCGCGCCGAGGCGCTGGTCGCCAAGTCGAAGTAACCATCGTATTGAACCGGTCTGCCGCGCCCTCGGGTGCGGCAGACCCTTTTCGTGCAGCGGGATAGACTGACATGCGGCGTCTCAATCCGGCGGCCCTGCTCATGCTGGTGCCGACCCATTTCCTGCTGCTGTCGGCGATCGCCCTGCCGTCGCTCTATGTGTTCTGGCTCAGCCTCAACGAGTCCACCTACGGCTCGCACCTGACTTTCGTCGGCTTGCAGAACTATGCCGACGTCCTGAGCAGCCCCTATTTCTGGCGGGCGGCGCTCAACACGGTCATCGTGGTCAACGCCATCGTCTACATCGAGCTCTTCATCGCGATCGGCATGGCCGTCCTGTTCCTGGGCGGCGTTCGCTATCCCAAGCTGATGTTCGCGATCATCCTGATGCCCTACGCGATCTCAGAAGTGGTGGGCGTGCTGATCTGGAAGATCATGCTCACCCCAGGAAGCGGCGTCCTTTCGCGCACCTTCGAGAGCATGGGCCTGGGGATGATCAACTGGACGATCTCGCCGCCGCTGGCGCTGGGGATCACAACACTGATCTCGATCTGGCACCACCTGCCGTTCACCTTCCTGCTCATCTACGCAGGGATGCTGGCCGTGCCGAAGTCGCTGTATGAAGCGGCGCGCATCGATGGCTCGACGCGCTGGCAGGAATTCTGGCGCATCACGCTGCCGCTCACGATCCCGGCGATCCTGATCTCGCTGATCTTCCGCTTCGTGTTCGCCTTCCGCCTGTTTTCGGAGGTCTACCTGCTGACGGGCGGCGGTCCGGCGCGGCTGACGGAAGTGCTGGCGCTGTTCCTCTACCAGAGCGCATTCCGCAGCGGGGATTTCGGCGCCGCCTCGGCGACCGGCTGGCTGATGGTCATCGGCTCGCTGCTGATCGCATCGGTCTACCTCTGGGCAATGCACAGAAGGATGCTCAAGGGAAATGACTGACCTTGCGCCCATCGAGCTTCCGAACATGGCGGCGCGGCGCGCTGCCGGCGCGGTCCGCGCCGTCATTCGCACGGCGCTGTTCGCGCTGCTGATCGTATGGTCGGCGTTCCCGATCCTTTACATCGTGGTGTCGTCGTTCAAGCCGCAGAAGGAAATCTTCCGGTTCCCGCCCAGCGTGATCTTCACGCCGACGCTGGAGCACTACGTTGCGCTCGTCACCAAGTGGGACGGATTTTTCCCGACGCTGCTCAACAGCCTGATCATCGCCGCGGGTGCGACAGGGCTCGCCTGCATTGCGGCAATCCTCGCGGGGTTCGTCTATTCGCGCTACAGCAGCCGGTTCCTAGCCGGATCGGTGATCTACCTGATCGCCATCCGACTGCTGCCACCCATCGTGGTGACGCTGCCGCTGTTTCCGCTCGTCGATGCGCTCAAGCTCAGCGACACCCACATCGTGCTCATCGTGCTCTACGCCGCCTTCTGGGTCTCGATGTGCACGATGATCATGAAGACGTTCATCGACAAGATCCCCCGCACGCTGGATGAAGCGGCGATCGTCGACGGCGCGACCTCGCTGCAGTCGCTGGTCCGGGTGATCTTTCCGCTGGCGCTGCAGGGCGTCGCTGCCTGCGCCATCTTCGTCTTCATCTTCTCGTGGAACGAGTACCTGTTCGCGCTGATCTTCACGACGCAGCATGCCAAGACCGCACCGCTCATCATTTCGGAAGTGATGGACTCGGTGAGCGGCACCAACTTCGGCGTGCTCTTTGCCGGCGTGACGGTGCAGCTCCTGCCCGTCACCCTGCTGGTGATGTTCGCCCAGAGATTCCTCATCGCCGGCCTCACCGCCGGTTCGGTGAAGGGCTGAGTTGAAAGGAAATCCCCGTGGCCGCCATCAGTGTTGATCGCTTCGTCAAGCGGTACGGCAATCTCGAGGTCGTGCACGACATCAGCTTCGACATCGAGGAGGGAGAGTTCCTCGTGCTCGTCGGCCCGTCGGGCTGCGGCAAGAGCACGATCCTGCGCATGGTCGCTGGCCTCGAGGAGATCTCGGGCGGCGAGCTGCGCATGGGGACCGTTCGCGTCAACGAACTGTCGCCCAAGGAGCGGCAGGTCGCGATGGTGTTCCAGGACTACGCGCTCTATCCGCACATGAGCGTGGAGCAGAACATCGGCTTCTCGCTCGAGCTCGCCAAGGTGCCCAAGGAGGAGCGGGCGGCGCAGGTCAAGCGGGTCGCGGACATCCTGCAGATCGGCCATCTTCTCCATCGGCGGCCGCGGGAGCTTTCGGGCGGCCAGCGCCAGCGCGTCGCGATCGGCCGCGCCATGGTCCGCAAGCCGCGGCTCTTCCTCTTCGACGAACCGCTCTCGAACCTCGATGCCAAGCTGCGCGCTGAGATGCGCGGGCAGATCAAGCGGCTGCACCAGTCGCTCAAGACAACGAGCATGTACGTAACGCACGACCAACTCGAGGCGATGACGCTGGCGGACCGGATCATCTGCCTGCTGGACGGGCACATCGCGCAGGTGGGCACGCCGCACGACCTGTTCGACCGGCCGGCCAATGTCTTCGTGGCGGAGTTCATCGGTTCGCCGACGATGAACATCCTGCCGGCGACGCGAGGAATGGACGGCGACCGGCCCATCCTCTCGCTCGCCGGCGGTGGGCGGATCGTGCTGCCGGCAGGGACGCCCCTGCCCCAGGTTCCCGCCGGCGGCGATGTGCTCGCGGGGCTACGCCCCGAGCACCTGAGCGACGTGCCGGTGCCGGGCGCAGCGGGTCACATCGACGGCGTCATCGACATGCTCGAGCCGCTCGGCAGCGACATCCTCGTGACCGTCAAGGCGGGCGAGGCGATCGTCACCGCGCGCTGCACGGACAAGGGGCAGTTCCAGGCCGGGCAGCCGCTGACGCTGAACTTCGAAGCGGCGCGGCTGCATCTCTTCGACAGCAAGACGCAGAACCGGCTGGGCTGAGCTCAGCCGCCGTTCGGCTCGCGGTAGCCGAGCTCGCGGGAAAGGTGCAGCGCCGCGGCGTCGAGGCGTGCGCTCGCCTCCTCCGGCGGGACGGCGAGGCGCTTGTGGTGGAGGAACGGAACCGTCAGGGCAGCGACGACGGTGCCGAAGTGGTTGAAGATCGGGCGGCTGAAGGTCAGCAGGCCGCTGACAACGTAGCTCTCACGGTCCTCGCGGCCGGTGCTGACGACCTCGGCGACGCGCTGGCGCAGCTGCTGCAGCGCATCGGGGGTGACGGTGCGCGCAAGCGAGCGGAACAGCGCCTCGCGCTTGGCTTCGGGCTGATAGGCGAGCAGCAGGTTTGCCGAGCTCGCCTCCCACACCGGCAGGCGGGCGCCGAGGGCCACGGAGTACTGGCGCGGCAGCGGGGAATCGACCTGAGCGATGATGAGGATGTCCTGGCCGTCGAGCACGGCGAGATGGCAGGACTGCTCTATCTGATTGGCGAGCTCCTCCATGATGGGAATGGCATGCGAGGTCAGCGAATGAACGCGCGGCATGGCGTGGGCCAGCCGGAAGAGCTTCATGGTCACGGCATAGCGGTCGCCGTCGTTGTGACGCTCGAGGTAGCCGCGGGCTTCGAGCAGCTGAACGGTGCGGTAGATTTCGCTGATGGTGCGCCCCAGCCGCTCCGCCAGGGTCGCCATTGGCAGGCCGGTGGCCTCGGTCGAGAGCAGCTCGAGGATGTCCAGAGCCTTGTCGACGGCGGGGACGCGGTAGCGCGTCTGCCTGTCGCTCTGATCAGCGGTCTCCGGCAGTTCCAGATCGGAGGCGCGGGCCATGTGGCTCTCCAGTGACGAGCGGATTTAGCAGCTTCGTGAAGCGTGGAGCTACTATCATCCATCCGTTGCTTATAGGAAAGTCGCTTGTACCTATGGATTCTATGGTTGAATGCGAGACATGGCCAGTTTTCCCGTTGCAGCTGTCGCCGAGGCCCTGGTGGCGCTGTTCGTTGATGCGGGATTGCCGCGAGAGGATGCGGAGCTCTGCGCGGACTGGCTGACCGATGCAGAGGCGTCGGGGGTAACGTCGCACGGCGTCTCGCGAGCGCCGATGTACCTCGATGCACTGCGCCGGGGAAAGATCGCGGCGCGGCCGGAGATCGCGGTGGAGCAGACCCGGCCGGGCGTGCTGCTGGTCGATGGCGGCAACGCCATGGGCGTCGTGGCGGGTGCGGTGGCGATCGACCGCGCCATGGCGACTGCGGCAGAGGCCGGGATCGCCATCGCCGCAGTGCGGCGCAGCAACCACTATGGTGCGGCGGGCTACCTGCTGCAGCGGGCGACCGACGCGGGGTACATCGCATTCACCGCGTCCAACGGCTCGCCGGCGATGGCCGTGCATGGCGGTGCAGATCCGATCCTCGGCACCAATCCGATCGCGGCGGCTTTTCCGGCGAAAGAGCCCGAGAATGCCGTGGCGTTTGACATCGCAACGAGCGTTGCGGCGTTCGGCAAGATGCGGCAGGCGCAGCGCGAGGGACGGTCAATCCCGGGGGACTGGGCCGTGGCGCCAGACGGCAGCGCCACTACCGATCCGGCCGCGGGCATGAAGGGCGCGCTGCTGCCGATGGCCGGAGCCAAGGGCTCGGCCCTGGCGCTGATGGTCGAGATGCTGGCCGGCGTGCTGTCGGGCGCAGCCATAGGGCGCATGGTGGGGAACCCGAACGACAAGAGCCCGGAGCCCACCGATGCCGGGCACGTGTTCGTGGTCATCGATCCCAAGGCATTCATGGGGCTGGAGCAGTACGAGGCGCGCACGCGGCAGCTCGGCGAGATGGTGCGCGCGTCGCGGCCGGCCGCCGGCGGGCCGCCTGTGCGGTTACCCGGACCGGGGGCTCACGCACGGCGGGCAGCGGCAGCAAGTCAGGGGTTGCACCTGTCCGACGACGTGGTGGCACTTCTCGACCAGGAGCTGGAGCGGATTGGACGAAAGCTGCAATCCTGAAACGTACTTTCATCTGCGTCCGCACGCGATCAGGTGCCGGTGTCGTCCGACTGAGGCAGCCAGCGATCCTGCGTGGCGAGTCGGGAGCGCCGGAGCCGCTCGAGAGTCGGCTTGCCGCCACGCAGCGCGATCAGGGTGGCGAGCAGGTCGACGGCAAGCAGATGGGCGAAACGGGTTGCCGAGGAGCCATAGAGGAACGTCGCCTCGTCGCTGTCGACATTGATGACGATGTCGGCTTCCCGCGCCAGCGCCGAACGGCCGCGGGTGATGGCGATCACGGTCGCGCCGACGCTCCTCGCCTGCCTCGCGACATCGAGGGTTTCGCGGATCTGACCGGCGAAGGACATGACGATCGCAACGGCGCCCGGCCCGAGGGAGGCGGCCGCCTGCAACTGCATGTGTACGTCCGGCATGGCGATCGCCGGGTACCCCATGCGGGCGAGGCGATGCTGGAGATCGGCCGCAACGAAGTTGGACTGTGCGATGCCGCAGACATCGATGCGGCTCGCGCTGGTGATGACCTCCACGGCACGCTCGAGCGCTTCGTGGTCGAGGGTGTCGATGAGGCGCGTCATCTGACGCACCGAGGAGCCGAAGAGCTTGGCCACCACGGCCCTGCCGTCATCGCCGGGCGCCACATCGTGGTCAACGAACGGGGTGCCGCCGCCCAGTTCGCCCGCCACGCTGATCTTGAAATCCATGAAGCCCTTGTAGCCAAGGGCGCGGCAGAACCGCAGGACGGTCGGTTCGCTGACGCCGGCCGCATCGGCGAGCGCCGAGATGCTCATGCGCAGTGCCGCCTGCGGGTCGTTCGCAACGAACGCCGCCACCTTCCGCTCGGAGGGACGCATTGCGGCGGCGGCAGCAGTCAGCGCGGCCTGAACCCGTGTACTCATGCTCGCGGTGTAGCTTGACTACAGGATTCCGGCAATCTGTCGCCTTGGCGAGGTCCGGTGAGCCTCGGGCGCGCTTCGTTTGAGTGGGGCCAGCAACACACGGTGGGCGGAGCAAATTGGCCTCATTTCGGCGGTTGACTCCGGTGGGGACTGATGTAGTGAAACTACACGCTACAGCATGAGGAGATCGTGGTGTCGACTGCTGCCAATCGAGCGTTCTGGACGGATCCGGAACTCTCGAAGTTCAACCCCCTGCCCCGTATCATCGCCTTCGACCAGTTCTCGAAGGGCTTCCGCGGCTACACGGCGTTGGTCGGCAACTACGAGCACACGCTCGACAACGTGCTGCCCGGCTTTCGGGACATGAACCAGCCCATGCTGTCGAACGGCACGCACTGGGATACCGGGTCCCATGGGGCGCATGACGGCACCTATGCCCTCAAGATCGCTTCGCGGCCGCGCGCCCGTTCGGTGAACATGGCGCTCAAGCGCTTCACGTTCCGCAAGGCGTGCCCGATCCAGATCGAGACCTATTTCGCGTTGAAGCCGGAAGCGACGGACCTGAAGCTGTCCGCAAAGGATGCGGGGGCGTTCGGCCTGGCGCTCGATCTGCAGGACAACAATCATCGCATCATGCCGCACGTGCGCTATCTCAACGCCTTCAACGGCGAGCGGCAGGAGAAGTGGCAGTTCAAGCGCAAGGTCGAAACGGCGCACGACGTGGGGGGCGACCAGTCGCTGGGAGAGACCCGCTCGCACCACCACTTCGGCCCCGACGGCTGGGAGGACATCCCGTGGGGCAACCAGCAGCTCTGCTACAACGAGGTACCGACCAAGTATAATTGGCACTACTTCAAGATGGGCTTCGACCTGCGTTCGATGAGCTTCACGTCATTGCAGTGTAACGACCGCGAGTTCGACGTCTCGACGCTCGAGCCGATGCACATGGAAGCGTGGCCGAACCTCAACTGCTTGTTCAACGTGTGCTGGACCGTGGAGGCCGATACCAACAAGCGGTCGTTCGTCTACCTCGACTCGGTGCTGGTTTCGGGAGACTGGGAAGATGCGTGAGTCCATTACGGCCGTCGTCGCGCGTGGCGACACCTGGAGCGGCGTCGCAGCGAGCGAACCGTACGACGTGGCCTGGGCGAGCGAGGCGGTGATCTACCTGCGCTCGCTTGGTGCCGAGGGAACGCCGGAGCAGGCGCGCGCCTGGGTGCAGATCTCGCCCGACGGCATGCGCTGGATCGACGAGGGCAGCATGATGCCGGTGCCGCGCGTCGATGAAGTCTCGAGCGCACGGATCAGCAACTTCGGCACTTTCCTCCGCGTCATGACGGTCCTGCCCGAGGGCTCGAGCTTCAAGGCGCTGCTTACCATTTCTCTCAAGGAGTAGCCAAAGTGGCTGCGAAACGGATTGGGTTCATCGGCCTTGGAGCCATGGGCCGCGGACTTGCCGGCAACCTGCTGCGCAAGGGGTTCGACCTCACGGTGTGGGACGTCGCCCAGCCGGCGATCGATGCTTTCGTCGCGCGCGGCGCGAAGGCGGCAACGAGCGCGGCCGAGCTCGCGCGCAACGTCGACGTCATCTTCACGATGGTGCCGGATGCGCCCGACGTGCGACGCGTTGCACTCGAAGCGGGCGGGATCAGGGACGGCGCGCATGAGGGGCTGATCTATGTCGACCTCAGCACGGTCGACCCCACGACCAGCCGCCATGTCGGAGCCGAACTCGCCAAGGTGGGCGTGAGGATGCTCGACAGCCCGGTGGGCCGCGGTGTGCCCGACGCCGAAAAGGGGACGGTGACCTTCATGGTCGGGGGCGACAAGGCAACGCTCGAAGACGTGCGCCCGATGCTCGAGGCCATGTCGAGCGAGATCATGCACATCGGCGACTTGGGCGCCGGCACGACCATCAAGCTCGTCAACAACTACCTTGCGGCGGGCATGGTCGCGATCATTGCCGAATGCGCCTCGTTCGGGATCAAGTCCGGGGTGTCGCTCGAGCAGATCATCGCGCTTTCCGACAAGACCGGTACCTCCAACAAGGTGCTCAACATGGTGCTGCCATCCAAGGCGTTCAAAGCGGATTATTCGCCGGGCTTTGCCTCGCGGTTGGCCGCCAAGGACCATCGCCTTGCTATGGGTCTCGCCCGCGATCTCGGCATCGACCTGCCGGTCGGCAAAGCGGTTCTCGACCTGCTCGAAACGAGCGAGCAGAAATATCGCGACGAAGATTTCATGGGTTCGGTGATGCGGCTCTTCGAGGCGCAGTCGGGTGTCGAAATCCGGCTCAAGCCGACCGACGCCGCGTAAGCAGATTTCAGAGAGACGAAGATGGAAACCAACTGGATCGGCAACAGCGCCGTCCCATCCGACAGCACCGACGCGCTCGATGTCGTCAACCCCGCAACCGAGGACCGGCTGGGCCAGATCCCGCGCGGCAGCAGGAACGACGTCGACCAGGCGGTCGCCGCGGCCCTTGCCGCGGGCAAGGGCTGGTCGGGCCTGGCGCCCGTTGCGCGCCGCGCCGCACTCAACGAGATCGCCAGCATCCTGATGGCGCACCAGGAGGAGTTGGCGCGCCTCAACACGATCGAGATGGGCAAGCCGCTCTCGCTCTCCCGGCTCGAGATCGCGGGCGCGGCCGGCGCGGCTCGGCAGTTCGGCGAGCTCGCCGTTCACATCCGGGCGGGCAGCCAACAGGCGGCCTATGGCGAGCTCAACTTCCAGCAGCGCTTCCCGCGCGGCGTGGTCGGCGTGATCGTACCGTGGAATTACCCGGTGGCGCTGGGAGTCGAAAACGTTGCGGCGGCGATTGCCGTGGGCAACACGGTGGTTTGGAAGCCGTCCGAGAAGACGCCGCTCACCTCGCGGCGCATCGCGGAACTGGCGTTCTCGAAGCTGCCGCCGGGCGTCGTGAACCTCGTGCTCGGCAATGGCCCGGGCGCCGGCGAACCGATCGTCCAGCACCCCGACGTCAGCGCCATCCTGTTCGTGGGTTCGGAAGCGACGGGCCGCCGCATCGGCGAGATCGCTGGACGAAGCCTCAAGAAGGTCATCCTCGAACTGGGCGGCAAGGACCCGCTGATCGTCGATGAGACGGTCGATGTCGAGAAGGCCGCCGCCTTCGCGATCGACGCGGCCTACTTCAACGCCGGCCAGCTCTGCACCGCCACCGAACGCGTCTATGTCGCGCGGCAGATTTTCGAACCGTTCGTTGCGGCGCTGACCCGGCAATCCGAGGCGATCGTGCAGGGCGACGGCCTGCTCGACAATGTCGGGATGGGACCGATCGTCGATCGCATCCAGCTCGAAAAGATCATCGACCAGGTGGATCGATCAGTGGCGTCGGGCGCGGTGGTGCACACCGGCGGCGCGCGGCTCGAGCGCAAGGGCTGGTTCTATCCGCCGACGGTGATCACCGGCGTGACCGCCGACCAGCCCGTCATGTCGGACGAGACGTTCGGGCCTGTCGCTCCCGTGGTGCCCTACGACGACTTCGACGAGGCGCTGGCGCTCGCCAACGACCACCGTTACGGCCTGGCAGCGGTGCTGTGCTCTAATTCGTCGTCGCGGTCGCTGAAGTTCCTGCATGAGGTCCGCGCGGGGATGATCAAGATCAACGCCCCACCGCGCAAGGCACCGGGCGGCACGTCCGAGCCGGTCGGCGCCAGCGGGCTTGGTGCGGGATATGGGCAGGAACTGCTGCTCGAGTTGACGCGCCAGTCGTCGGTGCAGTGGAAGCCCGGGTTCTGACGAATGCCCGGCGGGATCGCGGCTTTCGCGGTCCCGTCACCATCCACTCGAAGTAGTGGCAGCCCCACAAGCTATGCGGGATGAGCGGCTGGAGCGGGTGAAGGGAATCGAACCCTCGTCGTAAGCTTGGGAAGCTTCTGCTCTACCATTGAGCTACACCCGCGCGCGCGGCTATTTGGGACATGACGGCCTGCGTCGTCAAGCCGGGCACAAGCCACACATCGGAGCATTCGAGTTGGACACCACCGCGCGATTCCGCGAGGGGAAGGTCGAGGTCATGGGGCTCGCCCTGAGCACCGCCGAGATGGCCTCGCTACTGGACGCAATCCTCAGCAACCAGCGGCTGGGCGTGGTGATTACCCCGAACGTGCACTTCTTCGTTCTCGCGGCGCGAAGCGGTGAGGTGCGCGCGTGCTTCAACGCCGCCGATATCGCCGTGTGCGACAGCCGGGTGGCGCGCTTGCTGGCGCGGCTGGGCGGAGAGCGGGTCTCCCTCGTGCCGGGCTCCGACCTCGTGCGGGAACTGCTCAGGACCGACGTGCGTCACCTCGAGATCGTAGTGGTCGGAGGCGAGTGCCACTATCAGCCCAAGCTCGAGGCGCTGACGAGGAGTTCGTCTGTTCGGCAGGTGGACTTCCCGCGGCGGGCGCGCTTCACCGATAGCGAGATTGCCGCGGAATGCGAGAAGCTGGCGCGCGCTCCCGCGGACGTCTGCATCCTGGCCCTGGGTGCGCCGCTGCAGGAGCGGGTGGCGCAACGGCTGCGCTCGCATCACGCCGAAGCGTTTGGGACGATCCTCTGCGTTGGGGCTGCTGTCGACTTCGTCGTCGGCGCCAAGCCGCGCGCGCCCCTGCTGCTTCAGAGGATGCACCTGGAGTGGCTGTTTCGCGCCGCGTCCGAGCCGCGCCGGCTGCTGGGCCGCTACGTCATCGACGGGTTGTGGATCTGGCCGATTTTCCTGAGATGGCTACTGCGCAAGCGGTAATGCCGCGCGGCAGCCGTCAGGCGGCTTTGGCCAGGGACTTGACCACAAGGCTGGCGTTGATCCCGCCAAAGGCGAACGAGTTCGACATCGCCGCCCTGAACGACTTCGGGCGGCCCTTGTTGGGTACCATGTCCAGCTCGCACTTGGGATCGAGCCCCTGCCAGTTGATGGTGGGCGGGACCACCTGCTCGAGCAGCGACTTGACGGTGACGATCAGCTCCACCGCGCCGGCGGCGCCAATGGTGTGGCCGTGCACCGGCTTGGTCGAGGACACTGGCACGTCGGGCAGGCGATTGCCGAAGATTCGGCTCAGCGCTTCCGTCTCCGAGAGATCGTTGAGCACCGTTCCGGTGCCGTGCGCGTTGACGTAGCCGATCTCGGTCGTGTCGAGCCCGGCCTCGGCGATGGCCTGCTCCATCGCGCGCGAGGCGCCGACCGGATCGGGCTTGAGCAGGTCGCCGGCGTCGCTGCTCGTGCCGTAGCCGGCAAGCTCGGCGATGACGTTGGCCCCGCGGGCGATTGCGTCATCCATGTCCTCGAGGACGACGATGCCGGCGCCTTCGCCCAGCACCATGCCGTCGCGGCCCTTGGAGAACGGGCGGTTCATGGTCGGGGTGAGCACGCGCAGCACTTCCCAGGCGCGCATCGCCGAACCGTTGACGAAGCACTCGGTGCCGCCGACGATCGCGCGCTTGACCATGCCCGAACGCACCATCTGGGCGCCTATGCCGATCGCCTGGGCCGAGGAGGCGCAAGCGCTCGAAACGCAGAACACCGGACCGCGGGCGCCGTAGCGCATGGAAATCTGCGAGGCGGCAGCGCTCGGCATCACCTTGGGCACGATCATCGGATCGCTCCGCGTTGTCACTCCGAGGTAGTAGGCGCGCGCCGCAAGGTCAGTGGTCTCGGCGCCGCCGATACCGGTGCCGACGATCACCGCACAGGTTTCGTCCAGCTCGCCGGCCTTGATGCCGGCCTGGGCCAGCGCCTCGTCGGCCGAAGCGATCGCCATGCTGGAGAAGCGATCGAGCTGAGCCAGCACCTGCGGGGTGACGAACTTGAGGGCATCGAAGTCGCGGACGATCGCGGCGTGCTTTATCCGCGCCTGCTCGAAGCCAGGCCGGTCGATCTGGCTCACGGTCGAGGTGCCGTCGCGTGCAGCCGTCCACAGCGGGTCGACGCCGATGCCGGCCGCCGTGACGGCCCCCATGCCGGTGATGGCTACACGACCCACCTAGTTGGCTCCCGCCTTGCTGTCCTCGTCGGCCTTGGCGGGCGCATCGGTTGGGGTCGATGACACGACCGGAGCCGCCGCCGGCGTACCGACGGTCGTCGCCGCCGCTGCGGCCGTCCTCAGGTCGGCCTCGGGGCTGCCATTCTCCGCCGTCGCCGCAGCGCCTTCCGCCGGCGCATTACCGCCCTGCTGGATGCGCGTGGCGAGAACCGTGAGCAGCTGGTCGAGCGTCTTGACCTCGGTCAGCTCGGAGTCAACGGAGAGATAGACCCCGTACTTCTCCTCGATGGCCATCAGGATCATCACCATGTCGTACGAAGCCATGCCGATGGTTTCGATCGTGGCATCCGCGGTGAGCTTGGCCCGGTCGACCATGCCTTCCGTCGCGATGATGTCGATCAGCTGCTCGCGCAACTCTTCGGTGCTGCTCATTGGGTAACCTTCCCACTACGTCGCCGCGCCGCGCCCCCGCGGTTCGGCCCTTGCGTCAACATTTTGCCATTCGGCACGATAGAGCCGTGGCCTTCTAGTGCAACAAACAGCACCACGCGAGCAATGTCGATACGTCTATCCCCTGCAGCGGCCGGTGCTTTCGATCGGCGGTGCGGCAAAAACGCGGCAGTCTCAGCGTTTTCGGCGTCTTTGAGATCAGGCGCGGAACGGCTTGAAGTGCTTGCTGAGCTTGAGCCCCTGGGCCTGATAATTAGAGCCCAGGCCCGCGCCATAGAGCCGATCCGAGGGCTCGGCGAGTCGCTCGTAGATCAGCCGGCCGATCGTCTGGCCATGGCCGAGCAGGAACGGCACCTCGCGGCTGCGCACTTCGAGCACCGCCCGGCTGCCGCTGCCGCCGGCGGCCGAATGACCGAAGCCGGGATCGAAGAAGCCGGCGTAGTGGACGCGGAACTCGCCCACGAGCGGATCGAACGGCACCATCTCGGCGGCGTAGTTGGGCGGAACGTGGACGCTCTCGCGCGAAACCAGGATGTAGAACTCGTCGGGATCGAGGATGAACTCGTCCGAGCCGCGGTTGATGAGCGGCTCCCAGAAGTCGAGCACGTCCAGCGCGTCCTTGCGGTCCATGTCGATGACGTCGGTGTGCCGCTTGGAGCGGAAACCGATCAGGCCATCGCGCTCCTTGCCCTTGAGGTCGATCGAGAGGGCGACGCCCTCCCCGACTTCCATGTTGGGATCGAGCACCAGGGTTTCGGCGGCATGCAGCGCCCGGTGCTCGGCGACCGTGAGGCGTGGGTCGCCCGCGCGGAAGCGCATCTGGCTGAGGCGGCTGCCACGGCGGACCCGTACCGGGAACGTGCGCGGCGAGATCTCGAGATAGAGCGGCCCGGAATAGCCCGGCGGCAGGGTGTCGAAGCCGCGCGCGCGGTCGCCGATCACCCGGGTGAAAACGTCGAGACGGCCTGTCGAGCTCTTGGGGTTTGAGGATGCGGCCACCCCGGCGGGCAACGCCAGCCGCTCGAGCAGCGGCACGATATAGACGCACCCCTGCTCGAGCACGGCGCCGTTGCGCAGATCGAGTTCGTGCAGTTTCAGCGCGGCGATGCGCTCGGCAACCTCCTGCTCAGGACCGGGCAGGAAGCTGGCGCGGACGCGATAGGCGACATCACCGAGGCGAAGATCAAGGCTTGCCGGCTGCACCTGGTCTGCGTCGAACGGTGCGCCGGGAATAATCGCCCCCTGCCGCTCCAACGCTTCGATCAGGCGGGCGGGGAAGATGCCGCTCGGCCACGTTCTTTCGGTCACCTTCATCCCCGCATCTGCCACGCTCCTGATTAGCGACAGGGGCATTGGAGCGAAAGCTACAATCGCCGGTTTGCCCGGACCTCGTGGTTCGAAAGGCTCAGCATGAGGTCCTCATCGTCTCAGCAGTAGTCCTCATGTTGAGGTTGTCGAACCACTAGGGCGTGGCATCGCCCGTTGACGCGGTCCGCACCCCGTCCTACACACCACGCCAGTGGTGATTTGGCCGGTCTGATTGCAGCCACTTAAAACAACTCGCTAAAGACGACCGTTTGGGCTGGCCACCGCGCCGGCCTTTTTCGTTTTGGGGTGATCGTATGCCGAAATCGTCCAACCCGCTCGCCGACCCAAAGCGCCGCCGGCCGGAAACCCAACTCGTCCACGGCGGCACCGAGCGCAGCCAGCACGGAGAGACATCCGAGGCGCTGTTCGTCAACTCCGGCTACGTCTATGCAACGTCGGGTTCGGCCGAGGCGCGGTTCAAGGGCGACGAGCCGGGCTACATCTACTCGCGCTTCTCCAACCCCACCGTCACGATGCTCCAGGAGCGGATGGCGCTGCTCGAGGGAGCAGAGGACGCGCGTGCGGTCGCGACGGGCATGGCGGCGGTGACCACGGCGGTGATGGCGCAGGTGCGGGCCGGCGACCACGTAGTCGCCTCGCGTGCGCTGTTCGGCGGCTGCCGCTACGTCGTCGAGGACCATCTGCCACGGTTCGGCATCAGCTCGACCCTGGTCGACGGCCGCAAGCCGCAGAACTTCGCCGACGCGATGCGTCCGAACACCAAGGCGGTGTTCATCGAGACGCCGACGAACCCCACGCTCGAGCTCGTCGACATCGCGGCCGTTGCCGAAATCGCGCATGCGCACGGGGCGGTGCTGATCGTCGACAACGTCTTCAGCACCGCGCTGTGGCAGAAGCCGCTGGCGCTCGGCGCCGACCTCGTCGTCTACTCCGCGACCAAGCACATCGACGGCCAGGGCCGCGTGCTCGGGGGCCTGATCCTTGGGCGCAAGGAGCTGATCAAGGCCGACATCCATACCTTCATCCGCCAGACCGGCCCATCGATCAGCCCCTTCAACGCATGGGTGCTGCTCAAGGGGCTCGAGACCTTTCCGCTGCGGGTCCGGCAGATGACCGAGAGCGCGACGCGGATCGCCGATTTCCTCGTCCAGCACCCGAAGGTCGCGCGGGTCATGTACCCGCACCACCCGAGCCATCCGCAGTACGAACTCGCGCGGCGCCAGATGGCCGCGGGCTCAACGCTGGTGGCGTTCGAAGTCAAGGGCGACAAGGAAGAGGCGTTCCGGGCAGCCGACAACCTCACGATCATCGTCACCTCCAACAATCTCGGTGACGCCAAGTCGATCATCGCGCACCCGGCGACTACGACGCACCAGCGCTTCGAGGAGTCCGCGCGCGAGGAGATGGGCATCAGCCAGAACCTGCTGAGGTTGTCGGTGGGGCTGGAAGCGGCCGAGGACCTGATTGCGGACCTGGAATCCGGGCTGGATCAGGTTTAGCTCGGGGGCACGACCTCGTGGTTCGACAGGCTCACCATGAGTCTACTGAGCCCATGAGGACCTCATCCTGAGCTCGTCGAAGGATGAGGTCCGGGGGACTCCGCCCTACTCCGCCGGTGTGCCCTGCGGCGCGGCGGCGTCGAGCTCGCGCTGGAGCCGCGCTTCTTCCAAGGACTTGGGCTTGCTGAAGCGGGCAAGCAGCAGGTAGGCGATCGGGGTCAGGAAC
>JAEZBF010000166.1 GCA_023427545.1 Pseudomonadota bacterium | reverse complement strand
TCGATATCGCGAGGCACGTAAAGCTGGTGCGAGGCAAGCCGCCAGTATGCCGCCTGGCCGATGAACCTGAGGTTACGAGAAAACCTCCGCAAATCTCTAACCTGGACACGTCGACGCTGGACGCTGTGGGCCAACAGCTTGAGCTCGGAAAGCGGCCCGCCTCGAAGGTCCATGGCGACATAGACGAACGCACTGGACACCTTGTCTGCCCGCTGTGCGGGGCCGGAGAGTTCGAGATGCATGTCGCGGCGGGTAGAGTTCACGAAGCGGTAGGCGAAGCGCCGGTTCGTCGCTGAGGCATCGCGCCGGTCGACTACGGCGACCTGAGCCTTGAGATGGTCCTGGAAGAACCTGCCGAGCACGGCGCAGGCTTGGAAGGCCTGCTTTTCGGTAGCTTCATCGATGAGCAGCAGCAGCCGTGTCGATTCAATCGTTCCGCCGGCGATGATGAACTGGTCAGCCGTGACCGTAACGCTACGCTGGTCGAGGTTGCGGGCGGTGACGCTCCTCAGCCGGCCCGTGTCGCGATCGACATCGAAGCCACAGACGGTCGCGTTCAGCCAGACAGTGACATTCGGGCTGCTGCGGAGTTCCGCCCCCAGACTGACACTGAGGTTGCAGCGCCTGAAGGTGGGGCACTTGGCCCACCTCGGCCGAAAGTGCTGATTGTCGGACGGCATCACTGCCGGTTCGTGGGGGCCGATGTCCTCGTAGGAATCGTGGCCCGTCGCGAATAGGTCCTCGATCTCGCGCGTATAGCGATCGAGCGAGCTCAGATCGATCGGCCACTCGGGCTGGGAGACATGCGGCCGCTCGCCGAAATCATCCATCGGGATCATGCGGCCGCCCCAAAGACGCGATGAGCCGCCAAGTCCCCGACCCCGTCCGGTCCGCTCGCGCCCGTATCTTCCGTTGAGGTCTTCCACCTCGTTGAGTTCGTCGACGGCAGGATCAAACCTGTCGTCACCGCTCTCGAGAACGATGACGCGCTTCTTGGCGCGCGCGAGCCGACTGGCAACGATGAGTCCTGCGATGCCGCCACCGATGATGCAGAACTCTGCCGCGCCCCGCTGGTCGGAACTGAACCCACGCAGATTGGTGACTGTCATTTGCTGCCCCAACAAAGCAGCGGAACCTAGCACGCCGGCAAAGGCGCCATCGGTTCTGTTGGATGTATTCGATCGCCCGGCCGCAACTACAACGGCGTATTGTGGCGACTCCCATGCAGTCGATAGACCAGAGATAGCTCAGCCGCGCACGGGACGGGACAAGCAATTGTCCGATAAACCGAGATCAACAGCGATCAGCCTCAGCGTGATCATTCCGCACCTCAATGAACCTGAGGATCTGCGGCGGTGCCTGGCGGCGCTCGACGAGCAGCGGATCGATGGCATTCCCTTCGAGATCATCGTGGTCGACAACGGCTCGCGGGAGCTCCCGGCCGCGCTTTGCGCTTCGTTTAAGGGGGTGCGGCTGGAGCGCGAGTTAACGCCGGGACCGGGCCCCGCACGCAACCGCGGCGTCGAGGTCGCGCGGGGGGAACTGCTGGCCTTCATCGACGCCGATTGCTTCGCTCAGCCCGGATGGGTCGCTAGCATTGTCGGCTACATGGCGAGCCACCCGCACATCTCCTTCCTGGGAGGCGACATCCGCATCGCCCCGGCCGATCCTGCGGCTCTGACGGCAATCGAGGCCTACGAAAGCGTCTACAGCTACCGCATGCAGTCTTACGTGGAGCGGGAGGGGTTTGCCGCCAGCGGCAACATGGCGGTCAGGCGCCACGTGTTCCGGCTGGTCGGAGGGTTCGGCGGCATCTCCAGCATGGAAGACACCGAATGGGGCAAGCGGGCGACCCGCATGGGCTATCGGATCGCCTATCTCCCCCAGGCGCGGGTGGTCACGCCATCCTGCCGCTCGTTCGCCGAGCTGGCGCGACGATGGGACCGTCACGTCGCCCATGAGTACCGGAACCTCGACGATAAACCGGTGAGCCGGATGAGGTGGCTGCTACGGAGCGCCGTCATGGCCGCATCGCCAGTGGGCGAGGTGCTGAGGGTGCTGCGCTCCGATCGTGTGCGAGGCCTCCGCCAGCGTTGGCTGGCGTTCACCGTCGTCGCGCGGGTTCGGCTCTATCGCGCCCGGCGGATGATCGAGCTGCTCCTGCGGGACAACACCACGGGCATGCTCGATATGTGGAACCGCGAAAGCCGCTAGCTCGCAAGATTTGCCATTGGCCGGCCGGATGCATCGCACGGCTGAGGTGTCCTGCAGAGCCGGACATGCGAGCATCGACGGATGGCGGGGAGACCGGCGCAGCCGATGCCGGCCTGGCGCCTTCGCCTTCCGGGCTCGTGGGGGAACAACGTGACTGCATCCATTACTGAATTGTCACGGGGTCGCAGCCAGGTGCCGGAGGATTTCGAGCGGATTGCCAGTCTCGGACCGGAGTTCGACGCCGAAGCGACCCGGATCGAAAAGTTGTGCCGGCTGGCGGTCGTGGGGCTGCAGCGGATGCATGCCGGGGGCGGCAGCTTCCCGCACACGATGCGTCTCATCGGCAAAGGAGATGCGGCAACCCTCCGCCCAGAGGGCGAGAACCTGAGGTATTCGATCAATGTCGCGCAGGGGGTCGCCCTGTTGCCCGTCGCGCAACAGCGGCAGATCCTTGGTGGCCTCACTGCAGACGAGGCCGTTCCGTTCCTCATCGAGCGCGCGCTGAGGTCGGGCGAAACCGGCGCGGTGGCGCTGGCCGCATGGGCCGCTGCAGAGGTGAGTGGACTCCACGTCCCTGAGCTCTTCGACCTGCTGGCGGGGGCGCTCGCCGACGGAAAAGTCATCGATACGGTGCCCTGCGCCTGGTCGCTGACCGCAGCGCTTGCCGGCGAGGGGCTGGGCGATACCGCACTGGTCAAGGCGCTGGCGCGGAAGCGCCTGCTGACTGAGCAGAGCACGAGCGGACTCTTCCCTCATGTCAACCCGCGCAACGCCAACGGCTGGCGGTCGCATGTCGGCTCGTTTGCTGATCAGATCTATGCGATTCAGGCGCTTGGCCGGCTGGCCGCCCGCGACGACGACTGGGCGGCCTCTGCGGCCGCGGAAAGCTGCGCTGCCCGCATCGTGCAGCTGCAGGGCGCGAGCGGACAGTGGTGGTGGCACTACGATGTCCGCTACGGCAGCATCGTCGAAGGCTATCCCGTCTACAGCGTCCACCAGCACGCCATGGCGCCAATGGGCCTGCTGGACCTTCGCGATAACGGCGGCACCAACTACACCGCGGCCGTGATGAAAGGCGTTGACTGGATCGATCACCATCCCGAGACCCCGGCGCCGGTCGTTTCCGAACGGCATGCCATGGTCTGGCGCAAGGTTGGCCGTCGTGAGCCACGCAAGCTGGTCCGCACCGCATCGACGGTGACCTCGAGGCTGAACCGCGGCCTGCGCATGCCAGCCGCTGACCTGCTGTTCCCGGCGGGGGCGGTCGACTACGAGTGCCGTCCATACGAGTTCGGGTGGATGCTCTACGCGTGGCGCTCGCGCACGACCCTGAACTAAGGCTCGCGCATCCCTTCGTCCAAGCCCCTGATCAGTGGATAGAGGAAATAGGAGATCACGCTGCGCTCACCCGCATTTATCTCCGCCGCGATGGTCATCCCAGGAAGCATGGTGAAACCCTCCGGCAGGTCGCGGAGCGTGATGTCGCCGAGAGAAAGCCGCACCCGGTAGTAGGCAGGTTTCACCGCAGCGCCGGCGGCGGATTGGGGGGCAAAGGCGTCCTGGCTGATCGAGGTTACGGTGCCCTCCATCGTGCCGTGTTTCTGGAACGGGAAGGCATCGAACTTGATGCGGGCCGGGTCGTGGGTTGCGAGGTGGCCGATGTCGCTTCCCGCAACCGAGACCTCGGCCTCCAGGGGTACGCCGAGGGGAACCAGGGTCACCAGCGGCTCCGCGGGCTGTACCACCGAGCCGATCGAGCGTTCCGCAACCTCGAGCACCGCTGCATCGGCCGGTGCAACCAGGATCGACATCGACCTGCGCAGGTTGGCCTTCTTGAGCTCTTCGCTCGCACTGGTGAGCTTGTCCTTGAGCTCGACGAGACTCTCCAGTGCCTGGCGGCGATACTCTTCGATGAAGTTCTGGCGCTCCGCCCTGGTCTGGGCGAGTTGCTCGAGCGTTTCGGCGCGCACACCCTCCGAGCGGGCAAGCGCAAGCTTGGTGTCGAAGCTGAGGTCGCTGGCCTGCAGGAACGTCAGGCGGGAGCCCGTGCCGGTCTTGAGCAGGGCCGACTGCATGTCGGACATTTCCTGCAGCCCAAGCAGGCGCTCGCTCAGCACGTTCGCCTCGTTGGCCGCTGCCGAGAGAGTTGCCTGGGCATGGGCGATCTGGGCGTCGAAGTCGCGCAGGCGCGCTGCGTACCAGGCCGCACGTTGCGCCGCCAACCGTGCCTGGATGACCTCTGCCTGACTGGCGCCGGGGCCCGCCACATAGGGCTTGCCATCAAGCTCGGCCTCGATCCGCGCGATCTGTGCGTTGAATGCGGTGACGCTTGCCTCGAGCTGGTCGGTGTCGGCCGCCGTGAAGGTTGGATCGAGCGAGGCCAGCAGCTGTCCCTTGCGGACGACGTCGCCCGGCTTGACCGCAATCGAGCGGACCACCGAGACCTCGAGCGGCTGCACCACCAGCATCGGCTGGGTAGTGATCAGCTTGCCCGGCGCGACGACGATCTCATCGATGTTCGACACGGACGCCCAGTAGATTCCGCAGCCGATCGCCAAGGCCACGCCATAGAGCGTAAGCCGGGCGAGGACGGGCGGCCGGCGCTGCTCGATCTCCAGGGCATCGCTCTGGAATTCGACGACGACCGGCTGCGTGCTCGGTGCAACCACCTTGGGGGCTGGCGCAGGCTTGGGAGCAGTAACGACTGGCTTCTTGCGTACGAGCTTCATCATCCCGCGAGCTTCATCTGTTGGTTCCAGAGCTGGCGATACGTGGTGCAGCGCGTCAGCAGCTGGCTGTGGGGGCCGGCATCCACCAGCCTTCCGCGATCGATGACGAGGATGGCGTTCGCATCCGAGAGGGTGGAAAGCCGGTGCGAGACGATGATCACCGTACGCCCCGCCGCGATGCCCCGGATGCTGCGGCGGACGATCGCTTCGCTCTCCGGATCGAGGGCACTGGTCGCCTCATCGAGGATGAGAATGCGGGGATCGGTGACCAGCGAGCGTGCGATCGATAGACGCTGCCGCTGCCCGCCCGAAAGGTTCTCGGCGTTCTCCTCGATCACCGTGTCGTAGCCGCGGGGGAGCTGCTCGATGAACTCCTCGGCGCCCGCCAGACGGGCTGCCGAAACGATCTGGTCGAACGAGGCATCGGGCTTGGCTGCCGCGATGTTGTCGCGAACGGTGCCGCGGAACAGGAAATTGTCCTGCAGCACGACGCCCACGCTCTTGCGCAGATGCGCAAGGTCAAGCTCGCGGACATCGTACCCGCCGATCCGGATCAGTCCTTCCTGGACGGGGTAAAGCCCCTGGATCAGCCGGGTGACCGTCGTCTTGCCCGAGCCGCTGCGCCCCACGACCCCGAAGATGCTGCCCGCCGGAATCGAGAAGGTGACATCGTTGAGAGCCAGGGCCCCGTCCTGGCCGTAGCGGAACGAGACGTTCTCGAACTCGACACTGCTGTTGCTGATGTCGGGCCTAAGGCCTTGGGTGCGGCCGGAGCGCTCGACCTTCTGGTTCATCACCTGGCCGAGCATGCGTACCGAGAGCGCGACCTCCTGGTACTCGTGGACCATGGTCACGATCTGGACCAGGGGCCCCGATACGCGGCCGGCGAGCATGTTGAAGGCGATCAGGGCGCCCACCGTGAGGTCGCCGTTGAAGACCGAAAGGGCGCCGATGGCGATGATGGCGATCCCCATCACCTTCTCGAAGAGCCCCGTGATCGACTGCGCAAGGGTCGAGATGGTCTCGACCTTGAACCTGGTGTTGATGGTCTGGGCGGAGCGATCGTCCCAGATCCGGCGCTGCAGCGGCTCCATTGCCAGCGACTTCAGCGTGCGCATGCCGTGGACGGTTTCGACGAGCAGACCCTGCCGTGCTCCTTCGGCGTCATAGAGGGCGGCGAGGCGCTTGCGGAACGGATTGACCAGCAGGGCGACCACGCCGGCGATGGCCGCACTGAACAGCAGCACCAGGGCAGCCAGGAGCGGGCTGTAGAAGAACAGCACCGGCACAAACACGAAGAGGGACAGCCCATCGAGCAGCGTCAGGAACAGACGTCCGGTCATGAACTCGCGGATGCGGCCGGACTGCTGCATGTGCTTGACCAGCACCCCCGCAGAGCCGTGTTCGAAGAAGGTGATCGGCAGGTCGAGCAGGTGGCCGAAGGTCTTGGTGGCGACCCGGATGTCGATCCGATTGGTGGCATAGATCAGAAGGTAGCGCCTCAGGAAGACGAACAGGGCGTCGAAGAGGAGCGCAACCGCAATCCCGACGGTCAGGACGGCGAGCGTGGCATAACTCTGGTGGACGAGGACCTTGTCGATGACGAGCTGGAAGAAGATCGGCGTCGCGAGCCCGAGGGCGTAGAGGAACAGCGCCGCGATGGTGACGTCGATGAAGAGCCGCCTCTGGTGGAAAATCTCGGGCAGGAACCACCGGAATCCGAAAGATTGCTCGGCTTTTGCGGGCAGGCCCCGCTTGGTGAGCACGAGGTCGCCGTGCCAGTACTTGGCGAACTGCGCCAGCGGTACCTCGATCAGATGGCCCGGAGCCTCGGCAAGCGGGTCGAACACCCGTAGCTTGGTTGCCTTCCGGCTCCGCTCGACGCCAAGTACCACCACCCAGTTGCCGTTGTCGAGCCTCGCCATCACCGGATAGGCGGTGCCCAGGCGCGCCAGCACCGCGGGCCGAAGCCGGCTGGTGCGGGCGCGAAGGCCGCCATCGGAGGCCATGCGAACCATCAGCTGCGGGCCGATGGTTTCGTTGGCGATCGCGTACTGGCCGATCAGCCGCTCGGCGGTTGAATCGACGCCGTGATGGCGCAGAACCGCGGCCAGGCACTGCGGGCCTGTCTGAATGACCCCGTCCATGTCGGGCGAATCCCCGGGTCAGGCGAAGTTGGGAGACGAGTGCCGCTGCCCACTGCCATTGGTGTGCGGCGCGCCGTGGCCGTTCGCACCGTTCGGGACCGTCCCGGCCTCGCCGACCTTGCGGATGGCCCCCGCCTCGATCAGACCATTCATCGCCTTCTGGATCACGTCGAAGCTGTTGGCGAAGCCCTCGAGGGACATGATAACCCGTTGCCGCAGCTCTGGCACGGGCTGCCCCGCGGCGTCCTTATGGGTGGGGGACATGCTGACCAGGTCGATCCGGACGATCGTCCCGGTGACCGCTATCTCGCCGATCGAGTCGGCAAAAACCTCGTTGTGCACTCTTCCTGCTCCTCACAAGCTGAAGGGAATGCTCGCAGCGTCATGCCGCGAGCTGGTTGTAGATGGGGTCCACCCAGTAGTTGGACGCGTTGTAGGAATTGGTGGGGAAGGCACTTGCCGCCCCGTAGGCGTAGACACCGTTGCCACCGCTGGTACTCGAGGACGGGGCGGTGAGCGGCCCGTTGGTTCTCGTTGTCGCAAAGTAGTTGCTGTCGGCAGAATAGAAGCCGTTCGTGTGGTAGCTGACCACGTAGGTAGTCCCCGCCTGGACGTTGATCGGCGTCGCGAAACTGGCCGTCTGCCAGCCGTTCGCGGTCTCGTTGCTGAAGGTAAGGGTGCCGAGCAGCTGGCCGCTGGCGGTCCACAGGCTGCCCGTATGGGTGCCGGTGTTCTGTGGTCCCTTGTAGAAGCGGATGCCGGGGATCTGGCCACTGCCGGCAACGGTGAACTTCATGCCAAGCTCGACCGGGGTGCGGTCGTTGACGGTCGGAGTGCCCGGCGTCGCATTGGCGGCGAACAGCGTGACACCCGTTGGCAGCGCGCTGACCGTGAGGGCAACATTGGCGGAGGAGGTGCCGCCGCGGCCATCGGAGATCGCGTAGGTGAAGCCTGCATTGCCGGTGTAGTTGGTCGTCGGTGTGAAGGTGATGGTCGTGCCGTTGAGAACCGCGGTGCCGTTGCTGGAGCCGGACACCGCGGTGATGGTCAGGGGGTCGCCGTTGAGGTCGGTGTCGTTGGCGAGCAGCGCCGCTGCGGAGATCTGCAGGGGCGTGTTCCGGATGACGTTGAATCCGCTGTCGTTGGTTGCGACAGGTGGCTGGTTTGGCGCCTGCGCACCCTGCTGGTAGAGGACATCCACCCAGTAGTTCGAGGCGTTGTAGCTGTTGGTCGGGAACGCGCTGCCTGACCCGTAGGCATAGACGCCGTTGCCAGCGCTCGAGGCAGATGAGGGCGCGGTGATCGGGCCATTCGTCTGCGTCGTCGAGAAGTAGTTGGACGTTGCCGAGTAGAAGCCGTTGGTGTGGTAGCTGACGACGTAGGTGGTGCCGGCAGTGACACTGATCGGGTTGGAGAAGGTCGACTGCTGCCAGCCCGAGGCGGTCTCGTTGGTGAACGTGAGGGTGCCGAGCAGCTGGCCGCTCGCACTCCACAGACTGCCCGTATGCGTGCCGGTATTCTGCGGCCCCTTGTAGAAGCGGATGCCGTTGACGACGCCGTTCGCGGCGACGGTGAACTTCATGCCGAGCTCGACGGCATTGGCATCGTTCTCGGTGATCGTCGCCGGCGTGGCATTGGCGGCAAACAGGCTCACGCCGCTGGCGGGGGCGGTGACGGTGAGGGCAACCGAGGCCGAGGCCGTGCCGCCGCGGCCGTCCGAGATCGAGTAGGTGAAGCCCGCGTTGCCGGTATAGCCGGTGGTTGGGGTGAAAGTGATGGTGGTGCCGTTGAGCACGGCGGTGCCGTTGCTGAAGCCCGACACGCCCGTCACAGTCAGCGGATCGCCGTTGCCGTCAGTGTCATTGGCGAGTAGCGATGCCGCGGCGATCTGGAGGGCCTGGTTCTGCTGGGTCGTGAAGCCGCTGTCGTTGTTGGCGACGGGAATCTGGTTCACCACCGGGTTGACGGTGATCGCGACCGTTGCCGATGCAGTCCCGCCCCTGCCGTCGGAGATCG
>JAEZBF010000160.1 GCA_023427545.1 Pseudomonadota bacterium | reverse complement strand
CTACTGGTGAGTTCGTGAGGACCTCATGGTGAGCCTGTCGAACCACGAGGTCCGGGGGAACGGCGTTCCAGCCAGTCGACCGCGAAACGCACGACAGGGCGAGCCTCGACGAGCACGCAGTCCGCGTTGCCCACCTTGCCTTCGCTGCCGGCACCGCTCGCGAGGAATGCGGTGACGATGTCGGCGAAGTAGTCATCGGACAGGCCCTCGACCACGGGATCGCTGGTGTCGAACTCCTCGAACCAGCGCCAGACGGTCTGGCCATCGACGAGCAGCGGCGCCTCGTAGCGGCGGATGCGCTTGCCAGGGATTTCGGCGAGGTGCTCGGCGTGGTGGAGCAGGGTCATGGTGTCGCGCGGCGCGCCGAGCAGGAGCGTCTTGCCATCGGCCTCGACGAGCTTTCCGAGCGGCGACTGCGGGCCATAGCCGTAATCGAGTGCGTGGTCGGCGACGAACCACGCGGCGCGGCCGCCGAGCGCCACCATCGAGGCGCCGGGATTGCCGCTGCGGAGAGCGCCGGGGGTGGTCCGCACCAGTTCGGGGAAGGCGCCGTTGTCGTGGGTGGCGCGCGAGGTCAGCGGATCGAACGGCGGGAGATGTGGGCGGAGGTCGGATTCGCGGCTCGCACCGGCGTTGGCGCCATCTTCGCCCTGCCAGTCGGTGTAGGCGAGGAGGGTGCCGTCCGGACCGAGGACGTCGCGCAGGGCACCGATCAGCTCATCGTGGCCGCCTAGGATGGGGCCGAGGCTGCGGAGGGCGGCGTGGACCAGCACCGCGTCACCCGTTCCCAGGCCGAGACGTTCGAGATCGGCGCGAAGGCTGCTCCGCGTGTGCGGGGCAGCCGGCATTCAGCGCGCGGCGCCGGCGTAGCGCAGCGGGGCGGCGGCGCTCGGCTGCGGCGTGTTGCGCGCGTCGTAGGCCTCACGCGAGCGGTTGACCTCGTGCTGGTGCGCTTCTGCCCAGTTCCACAAAGCATTCAGCGGCTCGGTGAGGGTGCGGCCGAGCTGGGTCAGCTCGTATTCAACGCGCGGCGGGATCTCGGGGTAGACGGTACGCGTGACCAGGCCATCGCGCTCAAGGTTGCGCAAGGTCAGGGTCAGCATGCGCTGGGAGATGCCGCCGATGTTGTGGCGCAGCTCGTTGAACCGCATGGTGCGGCCGGTGAGGCGGCCCACGATCATGACGCTCCACTTGTCGCCGATGCGGTTGAGGATGTCGGCCATTGCGCCGCAGGTCTGGCGGTCGGCCGGATTGGGTTCGCTCATTGCAGTCGTCCGTGAGAGGGTTCCGGTTCCCAATATAGTCACGGTTACCGTTTGTGCCTAGTCGGGCCTAGTTGTAGGCGTAGCGGAGCTCTACCAGGTCGTAGTCGCCCATCTGGCGGTAGGCGTAGCTGAACTCCGGCCGGGTGATTGGACCTGCGATATCGTGGACGGTGTCGGGCGACCAGGCGGTCGCGAGGAGATTGGCAGCGAGGTCGTCCCGCTGGGGTTTCTGCAGCACGACGTCGGCCAACTCCATCAGCTTCTTCTGTTGCGCCTCGGGCGTCTTCACGGCTGGCCTGACAATCATGGTGGCGGAGAGACCGAGCTCCTCGCAGGCCCAGTGCTGGACCGAAATGGCGTCGCCGTTGCGCATGACGATGCCGGCGGTCTTGTCCTCAGCGCGCCAGACGACCCAGTCGACGAAGGGCGTCTCCTGATAGTTCTCGAGGGAGAAGAAGGCCGGATCGAAGACGCATACCGCTCTTGCGGGCGCAGCCGATAGTGCCCCGATCACAACGAGCAGGGGCAGCAGGACGCGAGGCATCGGATTTCCTTCTTCACAACCGCGCAACCTTGCCCGGCTATTGTTGAGCGAGCAAGGCAGCGCTGTTAAGACCAAGCGCCACTTACTTTCTTGTCCGCCGGAGTTGCCCCGCTCGTGCAGTTCGTCCAGCGCCTCTTCCTTGTCATCGCGCTGAGCTGCTGCGCGTTTTCAGTTTCCGGCGCCGCCGACGCCAACCCAGTCCTTCTCGTCGATGCCCAGACCACCGAGGTGCTTTACGCCGAGGATGCCGGCCAGCCGTGGCACCCTGCGTCGCTGACCAAGATGATGACCGCCTATGTCGCGTTCGCGGCGATCGGCGCCGGCCGCGTCGGCCTCGACAGCAAGGTGAAGATCTCCAAGCACGCCTGGAATCAGGCACCCAGCAAGTCCGGGCTAGCGGTCGGCGAGACGGTAACGCTGCAGGACGCGCTTTACATCATGCTGGTGCAGTCCGCGAACGACATGGCCGTTGCCGTCGCCGAGACGGTCTCGGGCAGCGAGGAGAAGTTCGTCAAAGAGATGAACGACATGGCCAAGGCCATGGGCTTGACCGCGACCCACTACGTCAATGCCAACGGTCTGCACCACGATAAGCAGGTGACCTCGGCGCGCGATCTCGCGGTGCTGGCGCTCTATATCCGCCGGGATTTCCCGCAGTACCTGCCGATCTTCGGCACAGAAGCGGTCACGCTCAACAAGCGGGTGATGAAGACCAACAACGGGCTGCTAACCCACTTTGCGGGCACGACCGGCATGAAGACCGGCTATGTCTGCGCATCCGGGCTCAACATCGTCGCGACGGTCGAGCGCGAGGGGCGCTCGCTGCTGGCGGTGGTGCTGGGAGGCTCGTCGGCACGCGAGCGCAACGAAATGGCCGCGCAGGTGATCCTGCGCGGGCTCTCCGGCGCGGCGAAGGGAACGGGCCAGAGCGTGGTTGCCCTCGACAATGCCGACGCCGAGCCGGTCGACATGCGGCCGCTGATCTGCGGCAAGAAGGCCAAGACCTACGTGGCGCAGCGCAACGCCGAGTTCCCGATGGGGCTCAAGGGCAAGCCGAGCTACCTGACCGACGAGATCGAGGGCGCGGTGTACAACGCCACGGACCTCGGCATCGAGGGCATCCCGCTGCCGCGACCACGCCCGAGCTTTGCGCCGATCGGCACCGCAGCGGCCGACCAGTAATCAGCCGTTCTTGACGATCGCGAAGCGGA
The DNA here is from genome assembly GCA_023427545.1 of Pseudomonadota bacterium. GTDB lineage: Bacteria > Pseudomonadota > Alphaproteobacteria > Rhizobiales > Devosiaceae > JAEZBF01. The sequence goes on along the minus strand of JAEZBF010000160.1, from coordinate 2,544 downwards.
GGGTGCCGTCCTCCACTTCGACCGCGCAGTCATGCCCGTTCTGCTGGCAGTAGAGCGGGATATCGATCTTGGCCATTGGATCGGTGGCAAGGACGAGGAGTGCGGCGCCCGGCAGCAGCCCGGCCATCGTCTTCTCCATCTTCAGCACCGGCAGCGGGCACTTGAGCCCCCGCGCATCGATGGTGATTCGCTCAGGGGGCAAGTAGCAGGACCCAGTAGACGCCGTAGCCGGAATTGGCGCTGTAGCGTGTTGCGAGGCCGGCGCGCCGCACCGACTTGTCGGCGAGGGCCCTGGCGTCGGCCGGGCTGTTGCGCCAGCCCGAGAACGTTTCGGCGAAGGTCGGGTAACCGGCGCTGGTGCGCATGACGGTGCCGAGCGGCTGCCGCGGCGGGTTGCCGGTCGAGATGTACTGGGCGACGAGCGCCTGCGCGGAGGCGTTGAGGCTCTCGTCGATGACGAGAGTGCCGGCACCGGTCGCGGCCCGGAACTGGTTGACGAGGCCCAGGGCTTCGGCGGTGTTGAGGATGACGCCCTGCTGGTCCATGCGCTGGGTAAGGCCAGGGGAGAGCGCGCCGCCACCGCCGCCGCCGCCGGCCATCATCGAACAGGCCCCGAGCGCGATGCCGAGGAGGGCAGCAGCCGCCACGTGGAGGGTGACTCGCAGGGGGGCAAAACGCATATGGCACTCCTTGGCCGCAGATGAGTGGGGAGTGGTGGCCCCGGCGCGATTCGAACGCGCGACCCCACGATTAGGAATCCTGTGCTTTATCCTGCTGAGCTACGGGACCGCCGCCGTGCTGCTTAGCAAAAGCCTTGGCGGGTTGAAACCAATTCCTCCGCAAATGCGGGGCTTGGCGAAGTATTTTGGGCTGGCGGCTCACGTGAATTTCGCCGCATTTTCATGCATGTTCTGCCGCGTACCCGCCGGGGCTGCCGCTTGAGCCACATCAGCCTTCCAACGCTTGCCGCACTGGCGGTGATCGTCGCCATGCCGCTCGACGCGAGGGGCTGCGAGGGCCTGCTCGCGGGTCCCCGAGGCGTTGTCACCAGCGTTACGGACGGGGATACGCTGCTGCTCGACAATGGCCTTGTGGTGAGGCTGATCGGCATCCAGGCTCCCAAGCTGCCGCTGGGGCGCGAGGGCTTTCCCACCTGGCCCAAGGCCGACGAGGCCAAAGCGGCGCTCGAAAAAATGACGCAGGGCAAGCAGGTGGAGGTGCGCTACGGCGGCGAGCGGATGGACCGCTACGGCCGTACGCTGGGACAGTTGTTCGTCATCGGCTCGTCCGAGACCTGGGTGCAGCAGCAGATGGTCGCCAAGGGCATGGCGCGGGTCTACTCGTTCCCCGACAACCGGCGCTGCGTGACAGACCTGCTGGCGGCCGAGAATACCGCGCGCACGAACAAGCTTGGCATTTGGACCGATCCCTATTACAGCGTCCGCCGGGCGGATCGCCCCGAAACCATCGCCCCGCTTGTGGGTCACTACGAGCTGATCGAGGGCCGGGTCCTCAAGGCGGAGCGCCGTGGGCGGCTCGTCTATCTCAACTTCGGACGCGATTGGGCGGAAGACCTGACCGTAGTGATCGATTCGGCGGCCCAGAAGCTCTTCGGCAGCACCGATCCGGTGCGGCTGGAGGGGGCCTTGGTCCGAGTAAGGGGCTGGGTGGACGAGCGGGACGGGCCGCGGCTCGAAGTGACCCATCCCGAGCAGATCGAGGTGCTTTCGACGCGATGAGCGGCGGCAGGGCCATTGTGAGGACGGTGGGGCGGGCAGCGCTGCTGGCGCTGCTGCTGGTGGTTGCGGGCTGCTCGCAGTTCCTTGGGCCGGGCGTAACCGTCACCCAGACGGGCAGCAATCCGGCGCCGCCGGTCGTCACCACCGGCGATCCCGACGATACCGTCATCGGGCTGCGCGAGCATCCGCGGATCATCTCGACCTATGGCGGCGTCTATTCGGACCGCGACGCCGAGCTCATGCTGGCGCGGATCGTGGGTCGGCTGCTGGCCGCTGCGGATCAGCCCAACACCCAATTCACCATCACGATCCTCGATTCCTCCGAGGTGAACGCCTTCGCGCTGCCGGGCGGCTACATCTACGTGACGCGGGGCATCCTGGCGCTCGCCTCCGACAGCAGCGAGCTCGGCGCGGTGCTGGCGCACGAGATGGCGCACGTCATCCTGCGGCACGCGCGGGCGCGGACGAACAAGGAGCACACCAGCCAGATCGTCGACCGGGTCATCACCGGCGTGTTCGGGGCCAACCTCGACACCGACCAGAGCGCCAACAAGGCCAAGCTCTCGCTGGCGGCATTCAGCCAGCAGCAGGAACTCGAGGCAGACCGCACCGGCATCATGATCGCGGGCAAGGCGGGGTTCGATCCGCATGCGGCGGCGCGGTTCCTCACCGCAATGGCGCGATTTGCGCAGTTCTCGGCCGGGCATGCCGAGCAGGCGGATGATTTCCTGTCGTCGCACCCCTCGACGCCGGACCGCATCCAGAAGGCGACCGAGGCGGCGCGGACCTTCTTCGGCGCGCCGGG
>JAEZBF010000158.1 GCA_023427545.1 Pseudomonadota bacterium | reverse complement strand
TGCCCATACCGGCGCGAGATTATTTTATTGCCGAAGATGACGGAGGGCGCCGCTTCTGGATCTTCCGCGACGGCCTTTACGGCGCCGCCGAACCGCCGCGCTGGTACCTCCACGGGTTCTTCGCATGAGCGGGATCGTCGTCGATTTTCGGGTCCCGGCCGATCCGCGGTCGTCTCCGCCGCTTCCGGCTTATGCCGAGCTCATGGTGACAGGCAATTTCTCCTTCCTGCGCGGGGGTTCGCACGGTGAGGAGCTCATTACCCGCGCAGTGGCCATGGGGCTGACCGGCATGGGCCTTTGCGACCGCAACTCCTTTGCCGGGGTGGTTAAACCCTTCGTTGCCCTGAAGGAATTGTGCGAAGACGACGATCTCGGCCCACTCGCCAGGAACTTCCGCTACGTCATCGGCACCCGGCTCTGTTTCGTCGACGGTGCCGCCGACGTCCTCGCCTATCCCATTGATCGCGCTGCCTTTGGTCGGCTCTGCAAGCTCCTCACCACGGGCAACCGGCGCGCGGAAAAGGGCGAGTGCGAGCTCCATCTCGATGACCTGCTGGGTCTGGTTCCGCCGCACCGGGTGCTGACCACCGGATCTGACGCTAAAGCGGACAATTCCGACCACACCCTCACAACCCATTGGGGCGACGAGCGTTTTGCCGATGGGCAGCTGCTTATTGTCCATATCGACGAGACAAACTGGGAGGCCGGTGAAGTCACGCTCAGGCGCCTTGCCGCCGCCGCTCCGGGACGGGTCTGGCTTGCTGCGGCGTGCACTTATGGCGGCACCGACCGGGCTCGGTTAAACCGCTTGGACGACCTTGCCCGGCGCTTGGACGTGCCTTTGGCCGCCGTCAACGACGTACTTTACCACGCCCCTGGCAGGCGGGTGCTGCAGGACGTCATCACCTGCATCCGCGAGCATCTCACCATCGCAACGGCCGGCCGCCGGCTGCAGAAGAACGCCGAGCGCCACCTCAAGGCCCCCCAGGAGATGGCGCGGCTCTTTCGCGAGCACCCCGAGGCCATCGCCGAAACCCAGCGGATCCTGGAGCGCATCGAGTTCAAGCTCAGCGACCTGCAGTACAACTACCCCGCCGAGACCGTCGGCGGCGGCGAGACTGCCCAGCAAACGCTCGAGCGCCTCGCCTGGCAGGGCGCGATGAAGCGCTACCCACGGTCGAAACGCTGGCCGAAGGGCATTCCGTTCAAGGTCAAGCGCGCCCTGTTCAGGGAACTGGAGCTGATCGCCACCAAGAACTACGCGCCCTACTTCCTCACCGTCCACGACATCGTCCGCTTTGCCCGCGAGGAGCGCGGCATCCTCTGCCAGGGCCGCGGCTCGGCCGCCAATTCCGTGGTGTGCTTCTGCCTGGGGGTGACCGAGGTCGATCCCATGGTGGGCAATCTCGTGTTCGGCCGCTTCCTGTCAACCGAGCGGCACGAGCCGCCCGACATAGACATCGATTTCGAGCACGAGCGGCGCGAGGAGGTGATGCAGTATCTCTACGGCAAATACACCCGCGAGCGGACCGGGCTCACCGCCACTGTCGTCACCTATCGGTCCAAAGGCGCACTGCGCGAAGTCGGCAAGGTCTTCGGCCTCTCCAACGACACCATCGATGCCATGAACGGGCTCACCTGGGGCTGGTACTCGACGCGGATCAACCCCGAGCGGGTCAAGGAGCTGGGCTTTGATCCGACCGAGCCGACGCTGATGAAGGCGCTCGCCGTCGCCAGCGAGCTGATGGGCTTTCCCCGCCACCTCTCCCAGCACGTCGGCGGCTTCGTCATTACCCGCGACCAGCTCGATCACCTCGTGCCGATCTCCAATGCGGCCATGGACGAGCGCACGGTCATCGAATGGGACAAGAACGACATCGATGCCCTCGCCATCCTCAAGGTCGATGTCCTCGCGCTCGGCATGCTCAGCTGCATCCGCCGCGCCTTCGAGCTGATGCACGTCCACTACGGCATGGATCTGACCCTCGCCGGCATCCTCGACGAGGAGCGCGAGGACCAGAAATCGAAGCTGCCTTGGGAGGAGCGCCCGAGCTCGCGCGTCTACAAGATGACCCACCGGGCCGACACGATCGGCGTCTTCCAGATCGAGAGCCGGGCCCAGATGTCGATGCTGCCCCGGCTCAAGCCCAGGGAGTTCTACGATCTCGTCATCGAAGTCGCTATCGTGCGGCCGGGCCCGATCCAGGGCGGTATGGTCCACCCCTACCTCAAGCGCCGGCTAGGGCTCGAGGAAAGAACCTCGCACGGGCCCAAACTCGATGCGGTGCTCGCACGTACCTACGGCGTGCCGCTGTTCCAGGAGCAGGCGATGCAGATCGCGGTGGTCGGCGCCGGCTTCTCCGAAAGCGAGGCCGACAAGCTGCGGCGCGCCATGGCCACCTGGAAGCACAACGGGAAAATCTATGTCTTCAGGGAGCGCTTCATGGCCGGCATGCTCGAGCGCGGCTACGACAAGGAGTTCGCCGAGCGCTGCTTCGCCCAGATCGAGGGCTTCGGCGAATATGGCTTTCCTGAAAGCCACGCCGCTTCGTTCGCGCTTCTCGTCTACGTCTCGTGCTGGCTGAAGTGCCATTACCCGGACGTCTTCGCCTGCGCCCTGCTCAACAGCCAGCCCATGGGCTTTTACGCCCCGGCCCAGATCGTCCGCGATGCCATCGAGCATGGCGTCAAGGTGCGCGAGGTCGATATCAACCGCTCCGACTACTGGAACATCCTCGAAGAGAGCACGCCGGCAAGCGACAGGGTCTGGGAACGGCACGCCGAAATGCGCGGCGATATCCGCTCGAACCGGGCGATCAGGCTGGGTTTCTCCCGCATCTCGGGTCTCAAGGAAGCCGAGGCCAACCTCATCATTGCCCGGCGCGGCGCCGGCTATCACTCGGTGCGCGACCTCTGGCTGCGCACCCGGCTCTCTCCCTCGAGCCTTGAAAAGCTCGCTGCCGCCGATGCCTTCAGTTCGCTTGGCCTGACGCGGCGGGATGCGCTCTGGGCGATCCGCGGGCTGGTCGGCACCCACGGCGCCGAGACCCTGCCGCTGTTTGCCGCGGCGGAAACCCCGCCCGCGCCCGTACTCGAGGAGGACGCCGATCTCCCCGAGATGCCGCTGGGGGAATCCGTGGTCCACGATTACCGCAGCCTCTCGCTGTCGCTGAAGGCGCACCCCGTCAGCTTCATGCGCAACGAGCTGAGGCGGCGCGGTACGATCATGTGCGACGACCTCAACAATGCCCGCGCCGGCGCAATCGTCGAGGTCGCCGGCCTGGTGCTCGTCCGCCAGCGGCCGGGCACCGCCAGCGGCATCATCTTTGCGACCCTCGAGGACGAATCCGGCATCGCCAACATCGTGATCTGGAGCAAGGTCTTCGACGCAAACCGCAAGGCGGTGCTCGGCGCGCGCATGCTGGCGGTAAAAGGCCAGGTCCAGCGCGAAGGGCTGGTGATCCACGTTGTCGCCCGCACCTTCACCGACCTGACCGGGAGCCTGATCAGGATCGCCCAGGGCCACGATCTCGGCGACCGCGCGCTGGCCCGCGCCGACGAAGGCCGCACCGGTCCGCACGAGGACCCGCGCAAGACGCAATGGATACGAAAGGAGGAGATCGCCGAACGCCAGGCGCGGGCCGCCCTGCCCTCGGGCCGCAACTTCCACTAATCACCAGACCTTCTGTCGCACTTTTCCGCCGCGCCGGGACCTTTTCGCGCGTGCTAACGCCTCCTTAACCATCCACCCCGGAAGTCATTTGACAGCCGGAAGGTGGTCACCCGCTTCAAGGCGCCTTAACCCCGGCGCAGGCAAAATGACGTCCCCTGGAGGCCTTTTTTGTTTACCTCTGCCCGGAAAACGATGCCCGCGATCGACTACGTGTCGATTGTGCGTGCGGTCTACGCGGACCGCCGGGCAATGGTGCTGGGCAGCCTGACCTGCATCATCGGTGTGGGGTCCTCCGCATATCGTACGGGCTCGCCGGTGCTCTACGCTGTCACCCTCAGCTTCATGCTGGTGACCCTCGGCCGCTTCATCGACATGACGAAGTTCCGGCAGAACCCGATGGGTCCGACCGACGTCGAGGCCGCCGCCAGGTGGGAGCTGCGCGCCACCTATTGGGCCGCCGCATTCGCGGCGATCTGCGGCATCTGGTGCATCTGCACCTTCCTCTTCGTCAATGACAGCGTCGCCGAATTGACCAGCGTGGGCACGACGATCGCCTGCATGGTGGGGATCGTCACCCGCAACTACGGCCTCGACCGCATGCTGACGATCCAGCTTGCGCTCGCCGTGCCGCTGATGACCGCCGGTTTCCTGCTTCGGGGCGACATCTACTACGCCATCATGGGCCTGCTGCTGCTGCCCATGCTGCTGTCCTTCCGCGTGCTCGCAGCCGACGTGCGGCGCGTGCTGCTCAGCGCCGTCCATAGCCGGGTCGAGGCCAACCGGCTCGCCGTAGAGCTCGATACGGCGCTCGATACCATGCAGCACGGCCTCTGCATGCTCGACGAGGCGGGCGTCGTTGCAGTCGCCAATGATCGCGCCGTCGACGTCTTCGCTGACCTCGTCCCGGGCCAGTGGCACAACCGTCCCTTCGCAGCCATGATCGCCGCCGCTGCGGCCCGCGGCGCCATCCCGCAGCGCGCCGCCGACCGCCTGCTCGAGATCATAGGACTGCGCGGCAGCGGCAAGATCGTGCTCCGCCTCGCCGACCAGCGCTTCCTCGAAGTCACGGTCAGCTCGCAGAAGGACCGTACGGTCGCGCTATTCGAAGACATCACTGCCCGCGTGAAGGCCGAAGAACGCATCAACTTCATGGCCCACTACGACTCGCTGACCGGCCTGCCCAACCGCGCCTACTTCGGCGAGCAGGTCGAGGCCGACCTCGAGCGCCGCCGCGTCACCAACTCGAGCGACCAGGGCCTGCTGATGATCGTCGACCTCGACGACTTCAAGCACGTTAACGACACGATGGGGCATCTCGTCGGCGATCGCCTGCTCGTCGATGCTTCCGAGCGCCTGCGCGGCGCGCTGCCCCGCGCCAGCCTGCTGGCGCGCTTCGGCGGCGACGAGTTTGTCGTCTACCGCAGCGAGGGGCTGTCGACGGACAGCGCTGTTATCGATCCTGAGGGCATCATCGAGGCCTTCAGAGCACCCTTCGATATCAACGGGCAGAACCTTCTGGTCAACGTCAGCATCGGCGGCGTCGTGTCGAGCGAGCACGACGACACCCTCGACGCGCTCATGACCAAGGCCCACCAACCGCACTACAAGGCCAAGGCCGGAGGCAAGGCCCAGAGCCAGGTCTTCCGCGACGAGATGGACACCGAATATCGCTATCGGCAGCGGCTGAAGGGCGAGCTCCGGACCTGCGTCGCCAATGAGGGCCTGACCCTCGTCTACCAGCCGCTCGTCGACCTCAAGACGCGCCGTGTGGTCGCCTGCGAAGCGCTTGCGCGCTGGCACCATCCGGTGCTGGGCTCCATCCCACCCTCGCTCTTCATCCCGATAGCCGAGGAGACCGGCCTTATCACCGACATCAGCCGCTGGGTGCTGGCGACGGCAACTAAGGAGTGCCGCAACTGGCCCCGCGAGACCAGCGTCTCGGTCAACATCTCGGCGCGCGATTTCCGCTCCGGCGATGTGCCCCAAATGGTCGCCGATGCGCTCGCCCAGTCGGGGCTCGAGCCGCACCGGCTGGAGCTCGAGGTCACGGAAACCGCCCTCATTGAGGAGCGCGGCGCCGCGACATCGATTCTCTCTGACCTGGCGCGGCAGGGAATCGGTATTGCGCTCGACGATTTCGGCACCGGGTATTCCTCGCTCAGTTATCTGCAGGCGCTGCCGTTTTCCAAGCTCAAGATCGACCGCAGCTTCGTGATGGACATCACGTCCAACCCGCGGTCGCTGACACTGCTTTCGAACGTCGCGCAGTTGGGCAAGGACATCAACCTGACAGTCACCGCCGAAGGCGTGGAGACCGAGGAACAACTTGATCTGATTGTGAAAAACACCAAGGTGGATCAGATCCAGGGGTACCTCTTCGGCGTCCCCCTGCCCCGCCGCGAAGTCGCCGAGCTAATCGACCGCATGGCAGGTGGTGCCCAAGTGGTCGCGGCCCCCCGCCGCAAGCAGGGTTGAGCCATCTCATCCCTATTTCCCACTGGAGCTGCCGCCTTTTCGTTTCGCACCGTGGTAAGGAAACGTTAAGCTTGGCTCGCCGTTAGGTGAGTGCATGAGTAGCGTTGTTGAGACTGAGGGGTCCCCGGTACCGCCGTTCGCGGAAACGCTTATGGACCTGCTCGACCGCGTCGAGTACCGCCGGGTTGACCCGGCAGATCAGACCGACCCGGTCTACCACCTGCGATATGAGGCTTATCGGCGCGAGGAGTTCATCCCGGTCAATAGCCAGCAGGTCGTTCGCGACGAGTTCGACGAGCTGCCCAACGCATACTGCTTCGGCATATACATCGATGGCCGGCTGGTGAGTTCGCTGCGGCTGCACCACATCTCGCCCGAGCACCGCATGTCGCCGTCCTACTCGGTGTTCAAGGACGTGCTCGATCCCTATGTCGATCGCGGCGAGGCCTGCATCGACCCCGGACGCTTCACCAGCGACTACGAGGCGAGTCTCGCCTTCCCGGCCCTGCCATTTCTGGCGGTACGGCTACCGGTGCTAGCGGCGGATCACTTCGATGCGCAGCGCGGCCTCGCCTCCGTGCGCCCCGAACACGGGCCCTTCTACCGGCGCGTGTTCCGCTCGGTCCGTATCGCCGAAGCGCGCTACTACCACGGCCTGACCTTTCCGATGGAGCTCTGGGCCTGCGACGTTGCAGCCGTCCGCGAGCCGGTGATGAAACGCTACCCGTTCTTCGCTTCGACGGCGAGCGAGCGGGAGCGGCTGTTCGGCCCGGCGCCCCAGAAGGTCAAACCGACCGTCCGGCTGGCGGAAAGTTTCAAACACCTTGTCGCCGCCGCGTCGCGCTAAGGGGCGATAGGCGGGAGCGGCCGCGCGACTACTCGCCGGCGTCCCGATCGTAGATCAGCGACACCGAGGCGCTGTCCTTTTCGCCGTTCTCGCCCTCTTCGGTGTAGTAGCGGTACTGGACGATGGCGGTGTCCTGAACCGGCAGGTTCAAGCCCAGCCGCTCGTTGAATGAACGGAGCGCCTGCAGGTCCTTGTTGAGCTGCTTGGCGCGGCCCTTTGGGGGATCGAAGTCGCGCGCGAGAATCTGCGGGAAGATGCGCTGGAGGATTTGGCTGTCGGCGAGGCCGCCCGTCAGCGCCTTGGCGAGCTTTTCGCCGTCGATCCCTGAAGCTTTCACCTGTGCCAGGATTTCGCCCATCAGCACGTAGTTGGTGCCGACGATGGCCTGGTTGATGAGCTTGGTGGTCTGGCCGGCGCCGAGCGGTCCCATCAGCGTCATGTTGCCGGCGAGGTCGCGCAGGATCGGCCGCACCCAATCGTAGAGGTCCTCGGTGCCGCCCGCCATCATGGTCAGCTGCCCCTTCTCGGCAGCCTCGGGTCCGCCCGAGACCGGGCAGTCGAGCCAGGCGACGTCGAGATTGTCGGCGAGTTCCTTGGTCAGTTCGACGTCGGTCGTCGAGAAATCGATCACAATGTGCGCGCCCTTGGCCGCGCTCAGACCGTTCTCGCCGAAGCAGACGCTTTGGATCGCTTCGTCACCGAGAACGCAGATCAGAACGATATCGGAAGCAGCCCGCACGGCTGCCGGGCTGTCAGCCCAGACCGCGCCCGTCTCCTTAACCTCGTCGAAGCGCTCGGGTTCGAGATTCCACACCGTAACCTTCCAACCGCGCTGGAGCAGCCGGTTGGTCATCGGTACGCCCATCAGTCCCAGGCCGATGAACCCGAGACGGAACGGACGCTGCCCCCGCGGGCCGGTCATGACCCCCTGGGATCAAGCGCCGATTGCGGAATCCGGTAGAAGCGCTGCGCGTTGGTGCGGAACATGGCGTCGCGCTCGTCCGCGCCGAAACCGGAGGTGATCTCCGAAAAGCCTTCGAAGATGGTGCGGAAGCTGCCCACCAGGCTATCGACGGGGAAATTGCTTGCAAACATGCAGCGGTCGGGTCCGAAAAGCTCGATCGTGTCGAGCACTATAGAGCGATTATCGTTCGCTGACCAAGGCTTGCCAGCCTGTCCCAGACCGGAAATCTTGACCGCGACGTTTCCCGCCGCGGCGAAGGTGCGCATCGCCTCGCGCCAGCCGTCGAGCCCATCGGGGCTGCGGTCGGCCGGCAAGCCGGTGTGGTTGAGGATGATCTGCGTGTCCGGAAACGCATCCGCCAAGGCTCGCGCTTCCTTCAGGTGCCACCACGGCGTCTGGAGATCGAAGCTTAGCCCGTTCGGCGCCAGCAGCGCATAACCCGCGCGCCACTGGGGATCGCCCATCGAGCCGGGCGCACCCACCGTGACTGCATTCGGGCTCGCTGCCGACTTCGGCTTGTGGCGAATGCCGCGCACGAACGAGGTGTGCCCATGCGCATCGAGCACTTCTGCAACGTCTGGCCGGTCGAGCCACGCTTGCGCGACCATGACGCTGGGCAGTCCGGCCCGCTCCCGCAGCACCCCGACCCACGCGACTTCGCCGAGTGGATCGGTCGGATCCCACTCGGTTTCGACCATCACCGTGCCTTCGATCTCGAAGGGCTCGGCGTCTGCAAGATAGTCGGTTGGCAGATAGTTTCGCTTGATTGCGGAGTAATCACCGTAGCGGAACTTGATCGGCGGTTCGTCGCGCAGCCACGGCAGGTAGTTCTGCCCAATGTCCCAGAAGTGCTGATGCGCGTCGATGATCTTCATGATCGCTCCTGGGGAAGCACCGCTGGGCCGCGCCGCGCGAAAAAATAGGGCGGCGGTGGGAGGAACCGCCGCCCCGCTCCGCCTAGCCTTCGAGGCCGGCGTAGTAGCGGTTGATCGCGTCGGTATCGACCGAAGCATCCTTGGCCATGTTGAGCTTCTCGTAGCGCTTGCCACGGGCGCGCATATCGGCGAGCAGCACTTCCTTGGCGTGCAGCGCAACCTCGCGGGCGATCTCGATCGGCACGACGACCAGACCGTCGTCATCGCAGCCGACGATGTCGCCCGGACGGACCTGAGCCCCGCCGATGCCGATCGTGGTCTGCACCTCGACGACCTCGATCCGGCCCGGAATGATGGTCCTGCCACGCTCGCGGCACACCATCGGGGTCTTCTGCATCGCAACTTCCGCGGTGTCGCGGCAGTAGCCGTTGGTGACAATGCCGACCGCGCCGAGCGCCTGCAGCCCGAGCACGTTCTCCGAGCCGAAGAAGCCCACTTCGTTCGTGCTGCCGACGTCGGTCAGCACCACGCAGCCCGGCTTGACGTGGTCATTGAGGGCGCGGCCCTTGTGGCCCATCTTCTCGAACCAGATGCGATGCGCTTCGACGATGTCCTGCGTCGTCTCGAGCTTCCACATCGGCTTGTTGGCCGGCACGCAACGCTGCGTCACCGCCGGGCCCCAGAATTTCATGCCCAGCCACAGCGGCCTGATTTCCTGGCTGACCAGCCCGATGTTGAAGTAGCCTATGCCATCCATCGCATCGACGACGTCGACCACGCGCAGCGGCTCGAAGTACTTGCGGATGTGATACGGGTCCATGCCGGCCGCGCCCTGCGCCGAACCTGAGCTGTCCATCTAAAACCTCCCTTGTGCGGCATTCGGCGCCGCTGATTGACGATGCCGAGCGGGTACACCCAAGGGTGTGTAACGTCAATCTTGTATGCAAGTCGACTTTCGGTGCACGCGCAAGGCCGCGTGCACATTCGTGTGCGAAAGCGGCGACTAACGCGGCGCGCGCTGGCGGCTCGTGGTTCCCTGCGCGGCGGCCTCCGGGTGGCCGGAAACGAAGGGCAGCCCGTTCATGAAGTGCTCGCGAGTGAGCCGCGCCAGCAGCTCGCCGTCCCGCGCGGCCAGCGCTGCGAACATCTTGGAATGCTCGAAAAGCGCGGCTGTCCAGCGGTTTGGATCGAGATTGGCGAGCGCCCGCGCACGCTCCACCCGCGGCGCCAGTGATTGCCAGACGGAGAGCAGCACCGGGTTTGCGGCAATGTCGATAACCATGCGGTGAATCTGCTGGTTGATCTCCATGTAAGGAGCCCGTTCGCCGCGCTGGTGGAGGTCCACCATCCGGCTCAGCAGCCGCCCCATCTGCGCCAGTTGCGCCTCGGTTACCCGCTCGCAGGCGAGCTCGCCGGCCAGCCCCTCGATGGTGCCGAACACCCGGAAAAGTGGCTCGATGTCGGGGGCCTTGAGCTCAGCAACGACCACGCTGCGGTTAGGCAGCAGCTCGACGAGGCCTTCCGCCGCGAGCGTGCGGAAAGCCTCCCTCACCGGCGTCCGCGAGACCCCCAGCTGGGCACAGAGCTGGACCTCCCGCAGACGCCGTCCTGGCGGCAGTTCTCCCGAGAGAATCTGGCTGCGCAGCTTTGCCGCGGCCTCAAGGTGCAGGTGACCGCGGCGCCGCCCGGCGTCGGCCTCCTCAACTACGGGCGCTAGGACCGTCTGGTCGAGCTCGTCCATGTCCCTCCCGTAGGGAAAAAGCAGCACCAAAGCAACGCCGCAACGGCGGGCACCGATCTTGCCAATCCCGCCATCTTGTATACAAGATTGGCTCTCGGGTGAATGGCCTCAAGAGCCGGATCGATGCGACGGCGTCATGCGGCACGCGCCCCCGATGCGGAGGAGAACACATGGATCGTGACCCTCAGGGCGTAGCTGCGGACCAGCCGGTTGCCGCCGCGTCCGGTACGGCCGGGGCCGCTCCCCTGCCGCTCGCCGCGCTACGCGTGCTCGATCTGAGCCAGGTCATGGCCGGCCCGTTCTGCTGCATGCTGCTGGGGGACATGGGCGCCGACGTCATCAAGGTCGAGCCCCCCGCCGGCGGAGATCAGACGCGCAAGGCCATGGGCTTCCGCATGAAGGGCACCGACAGTCCGGGTTTCCTTGCCCTCAACCGCAACAAGCGCTCCATCACCCTGAACCTCAAGAGCGAGGCCGGCCGGAAGGTCTTTTACGAACTGGTCAAGACCGCCGACATCGTGGTCGAGAACAATCGCCCCGGCGTTGCCGAGAAGCTCGGCGTCGACTACGAGACGCTGAGCGCGATCAATCCGCGCATTGTCTACGCGTCGATTTCCGGCTTCGGCCAGACTGGCCCGTGGTCGCAGCGCCCCGGCTTCGACCTCATCGCGCAGGCCATGTCCGGCGTCATGAGCGCCATGGGCATCCCCGGCGCTGAGCCGGTGAAATCCGGCGTCTCGGTCGGCGACCTCGGCGCTGGGCTGTTTGCGCTCTACGGCATCCTGTCCGCGGTCATCGGCCGCGACAAGACGGGCCGCGGCCAGTACATCGATGCCTCGCTTTTCGAGGCAGCGCTTTCGCTCTCGATCTGGGAGACCACCGAGTTCTGGGCGACCGGCAATTCGCCGCAACCGCTCGGGTCGGCCAACCGAATGAGCGCGCCCTACCAGGCCTTTCCCGCCGCGGACGGCACGTTCGTTGTCGGCGCCGCCAACCAGAAGCTCTGGCAAGCCTTCTGTGCCGTCATCGAGCGGCCGGACCTGCTGACCGACTCCCGCTTTGTCGACAACAAGGACCGCGTGCAGAACCGCCCGGTCCTCGCCGAGGTGCTCGCCCCAGTTTTCCGTCAAAAGACCGTTGACTACTGGGTGGATGGCTTCCTATCGGCTGGGGTGCCCGCCGGCCCGATCAACGACTTCCGTCAGGCGCTCGCCAGCGATCACGTCGCGGCTCGCCACATGGTCCAGCACATCGACCATCCGGTCGAGGGACCGATCAAGGCGTTGGGATTCCCGGTCAAGCTCTCGGGTACACCCCAGCAGGTCCGCTTTCCCCCGCCCCTGCTTGGCGAACACACCGGCACGATCCTCAACGAACTCGGCTTCGGGCGCGAGCGCGCAGAGCTCGAAAAAGCCGGCGCCTTCTCGCAATGACCGACGCCGGCCACGTTACCTACGCCAAGGACGGCGCGATCGGCCGCATCCTGTTCGACCGCCCGCAGGCACGGAACGCGATGTCCCCCGCGATGTACGCCGAGCTCGACACGGTCTGCGCTGGCATCGCCGCCGATCACGATCTAAGGGCTGTCGTGCTGCGCGGCGCGGGCGGCAAGTCTTTCGTTTCGGGCTCGGACATTGCTCAGTTCCTTGAGTTCACCTCTCCCGAGCACGGCGTCGACTACGAAGCGCGGATGGAGGTTCACCTCGAGCACCTTGCTAAAATCCGGGTACCGACGCTCGCAGTGATCGAGGGCTACGCCGTTGGTGGCGGCCTCAACATCGCCGCATGCTGCGACATCCGGATCGCAACCACGGGCAGCAAGCTCGGCACCCCGATCGCCAAGGCGCTGGGCAACTGCCTTTCGGTGA
>JAEZBF010000149.1 GCA_023427545.1 Pseudomonadota bacterium | reverse complement strand
ATCGACGAGCTCGAGAAATCCCGCCGCGGCATCTATGGCGGCTGCGTCGGCTACTTCGGTGCCGACGGTTCGATGGACACCTGCATCGTGCTGCGCACCGCGATCCTCAAGGACGGCAAGCTCTACGTCCAGGCCGGCGCCGGCATCGTGGCCGACAGCAAGCCTGAGCTCGAGCAGATGGAATGCGAGAACAAGGCCCGCGCCCTCTTCTCCGCGGCCGAAGAGGCCCTGCGCTACGCCGGCGAAGCCAGGGTCGGACAGTGATGGCTCTCACCTCCCCGTCCCTTTGCTCCTACGGCACTCGGCACCCCGGCTCCCCAGTCGACCTCATGGCGCACGGCTCCCCAGCAGAATTCATGGTGAGCTTGTCGAACCATGAGGTCGTGGCACTGCCCGTCACAGGGCCACTCTCCGTTTTCCGATGGCATGTCTAGCCACGACAGAGATTTTCGCTTTCGCGGGAACGACCCTGTGGTTAGAACCAGCGTCAGGAAGAGACTAACGGATGCGCCTCCTCGTCATCGATAACTACGACAGCTTCACCTACAACCTCGTCCACTTCCTCGGAGAACTGGGCGCCGATCTTGTTGTGCGCCGCAACGACAGGATCACCCTCGACGAGATTGAGGATATGTCGCCGGAAGCGATCGTGCTCTCGCCCGGGCCCTGCACGCCGAACGAGGCTGGCATCTGCCTCTCGCTGATCGAGCGCTTCGCTCCAGTGACTCCGATCCTGGGCGTCTGCCTCGGCCATCAAGCCATCGGTCAGGCGATGGGGGGCGTGGTCGTTCGTGCGCCACAGCTGATGCATGGCAAGACGAGCCGCATCACCCACAATGGGCGCGGCATCTTCCGCGGCCTCAACTCGGGCTTTGAGGCGACCCGCTATCATTCGCTCGTTGTCGAACGCTCTACCCTGCCCTCAACGCTCGAAGTCACGGCTACGAGCGAGGACGGCCTCATCATGGGCATGCATCACCGCAGCTATCCCCTGCACGGCGTTCAGTTCCATCCCGAGAGCATCGCGTCCGAGAATGGCCACGCGCTGCTGCAGAACTTCCTGAACCTCTCCCGCGATTTCCACCTCGGGCAGGCCGCCTGATGGAGATCAAGGAAGCGCTCCACAAGATCGGCTCGCGCCAGAACCTCACCGGCGAGGAAATGCGCAGCGTGATGAAGGCCATCATGTCCGGCGAGGCGACGCCCAGCCAGATTGGCGCCTTCCTAATGGGCATGCGCGTCAAGGGCGAGACTGTCGGCGAGATCGCCGCCGCCGTTTCCATAATGCGCGAAATGATGGTCAAGGTCGTCGCCCCCGAAGGCGCGATCGACATCGTCGGCACCGGCGGGGACCACAGCGGCACCCTCAACATCTCGACCGCCGCCGCCCTCGTCGTCGCCTCCGCCGGTATACCTGTCGCCAAGCACGGCAACCGCGCACTGTCGTCGAAGTCGGGTGCTGCAGAGGTATTGCAGGCTCTCGGCGTCCGTATCGATTTGAATCCGCAACAGATTTCGCGCTGCATAAAAGAAGCCAACATCGGCTTCATGTTCGCCCCGGCCCATCATCCGGCCATGAAGCACGTCGGCCCGGCCAGGCAGGAGCTAGGCACGCGCACGATGTTTAACCTATTGGGCCCGCAGTCAAATCCCTCCGGAGTTCGCCACTACATGATGGGCGTCTTCGCCCCGGAATGGGTGGAACCAGTTGCTGCGGCGCTCCTGGCCAACCGTGCGGTCTCTGCCTGGGTTGTCCATGGGAGCGATGGCCTCGACGAGATTACAACTACAGGGCCCTCGCTGGTGGCGCAAATCAAGGAAGGCAACCTGACAAGCTTCGAGGTCAAGCCCGAGGACGCAGGGCTGGAGCGCAGCCGTCCCGAGGCGCTACGCGGCGGGGATCCCGCTCACAATGCCGCCGCCATGCGCGCGATCCTCGATGGCGAGCGTAACCCCTACCGAGATATCGTTCTGCTCAATTCTGCTGCCGCTTTCGTCGTGGTGGACAAGGCACCGAACCTGAAGGCCGGCGTACAAATCGCCGAGCGGCAGCTAGATTCCGGCATGGCCAAGGCGACACTCAACAAGCTGATTGCCGCGAGCAACGGCTGAATGTCGGACATTTTGCGCCGTATCGAGACTTACAAACGCGAGGAGATCGCCGCCGCCAAGACCATGCGTCCCTGGGACGACGTGGTCGCCGAAGCACACGATGCGCCGCCCGTACGTCCCTTCCTATCGGCGTTGCGGAATAAGCGCTCGACGGGAGAGTTCGCCCTCATTGCCGAGGTCAAGAAGGCCAGTCCATCCAAAGGCCTGATCCGGCCGAATTTCGATCCTGCGACCATTGCCCGCCAGTATGAGTTCGGCGGAGCCGCCTGCCTTTCCGTGCTAACTGACCGGCCCAGCTTTCAGGGGGCAGCGAATTATCTGATCGAAGCGCGGGCAGCGACCTCGCTCCCCGTATTGCGCAAGGACTTCCTTTTCGAGACGTACCAGGTCGCCGAGAGCCGGGCGCTAGGAGCCGATTGCATCCTCATCATCCTCGCCGCCGTTACAGATGACGTGGCCCGCTACCTGCTCGATGCAGCTGCCGAATGGCGCATGGATGCGCTAGTGGAAGTTCACGATCAGGTGGAACTTGACCGTGCGCTTGCGCTCAATGCCGAACTCATCGGCATCAACAATCGTAACCTGCGCACCTTTGAAACAACGCTGCAGACCTCAATCGATCTCGCTGGCGCCATCCCGAGCGGCGTCCACGTGGTTGCGGAGAGCGGCATAAACAGCCATGCCGACGTGCGCCGGCTTTGCAGGGATGTTGGCATCGGAACCTTCCTCGTGGGCGAGAGCCTGATGCGTCAGGCGGATGTCACCAAGGCAACCCAGATATTACTCTGTGGTGAACGGGCTCGGCCCTGATGGCGCGCAGCCTCACCCATCTAAATATCAAGGGCGAGGCGCACATTGTTGACGTCGGCGAAAAGAGCCCTACGCGCCGCCGCGCTGTCGCACGCGCTCTCCTCGAAGCTGAGCCTGAGACCGTCGCGGCAATCCTCGGCGGCGAGCTCAAGAAAGGCGATGCTCTCGCGGTTGCGCGGGTCGCCGGCATCATGGCCGCAAAGAAGACCTCGGAGCTGATCCCGCTCTGCCATCCCCTCGCGCTCAGCAGCGTGAGCGTCGACATCACTCCGCTTCCCGAAGGCAGCGGGCTGCTGGTTATGACGAGCGCGGAAACGACAGGTCCCACGGGCGTCGAAATGGAGGCCCTCACCGCGGCCTCAGTCACCGCGCTGACGCTCTACGACATGGCCAAGGCGATCGATCGCGGCATGAGCATCACCGGCCTTGAGCTGGTTGAAAAGACCGGCGGAAAATCCGGCGACTACAGGCGCGAGCCGCCTGCATGATCTCGGTCGACGAAGCGCTGGAGCGCATTCTCGCGGCCGTCCCGCAGCCGGGGGCCGAAACCGTCCCGCTGGCCAACGCGCATGGCCGCATCCTTGCCGCGCCGCTAACCGCAGCACATAGCCAGCCACCGTTCGATTCCAGCGCGATGGATGGCTACGCGGTGCGCGCCGACGACGTATTCCCCGGCCGTCCCTTGCGCCTCGCCGGCACGGCCCAGGCGGGGCAGCGTTTCATCGGGATGATGGAGCGCGGCCAGTGCGTCCGCATTTTCACCGGAGCGCCGCTGCCCATCGGCTCTGACGCCGTTATCATGCAGGAGGAGGCGACCGCGCGGGGCGCCATGGTCAGCTTCGAAAAGGCTGTCAGGCCATGGCAGAGCATCCGCCGGCGCGGCGGCGACTTCGGTGAGGGAGAGATGCTGTTGCCCGTGGGCACCCGGTTGACTCCGGCCGCCCTGGCGCTTGCCGCCGCCGCTAATCGCCCGCGGCTCAGCGTCACCACGCTGCCATCGATTGCGCTCCTCGCCACCGGTGACGAACTGGTGCCCCTGGGCAGCACGCTCGGCCCTGACCAGATCGTCGCCAGCAACAGCTATGGCCTCACGCCCATGCTGGCGCCGCTGGCAGGCGAAATCCGGGACCTCGGAATCGTACCCGATGACCCTGGGGAGCTGGATGCGGCCCTGCTCGCTGCCTTCGACTCCGGGATCGAGGTCATCGTCACCACGGGCGGTGCCAGCGTGGGCGAGCGCGACCACGTTCGCGAGGTGCTGATCGATCTGGGCGTCGACCTGCAGTTCTGGAAGATCGCGATGCGCCCAGGCAAGCCGCTGATGTTCGGCGTTCGCGGGCGCACGCTTGTTTTCGGCTTACCCGGCAATCCCGTCTCCGCAATGGTCACGGCAACGGTGCTGCTGCTGCCAGCCCTTCGGCACATGGCTGGCGACCCGTATCCCTTCAGGGACCGGCACTCGGTCCCCCTTGCCGCCAACCTGTCGGCGAACGGACCCCGCCGGCACTTCCAGCGTGGCTGTCTCGGCCGCAATGAGCTTGGCTATCTTGAAGTCACTCCGAGCAGCGAAACCGACAGCGCCCATACCGCATCGCTGGCGCGCGCGGATGTGTTGATCGTCCAACCGGAGGACCACCCCGGCGGGTCGATCGGCGAGATGATTGAGGTCATTCCGCTCCCCACCTAACATACCCGTAAACGGATTATTCCCCCCCGCTTGCAGAACATAACTGGAACACATATAAGCGTTCAGTCTTTGTTCCGAATCTGCAGAGAGGGCGGCCATGCTCACGCGCAAGCAACACGAACTGCTGCTGTTCATCCATGAGCGGATGAAGGAGGCAGGCATCCCCCCTTCCTTCGACGAAATGAAGGATGCGCTCGACCTCAAGAGCAAGTCCGGAATTCATCGGCTGATCACCGCTCTAGAAGAGCGTGGCTTCATCCGCCGCCTGCCCAATCGTGCCCGCGCCTTGGAAGTCGTCCGGCTTCCTGATTCGATGAACCCCTCGCTCGGCGGGCGCAAGGCGCGCTTCGAGCCCAACGTCATTGAGGGCACGCTCGGTAAGGTTGCAACCATGCCGCCAAAGCCCGGCGCTGCCGACCGCGATACCCGGGGGCCGGTAGCCATCCCGGTCATGGGTCGGATTGCCGCGGGTACACCAATCGAAGCCATCCAGAGCCATAGCCACACCATCAATGTCCCGCCCGAGATGCTGATCGGCGGCGAGCACTTCGCACTCGAAGTGCGTGGCGATTCCATGATCGAAGCAGGCATCCTGGATGGCGATACAGTCTTAATTCATAAGCAAGACACGGCGCAAACCGGCGAAATCATCGTCGCCCTTGTGGACGATGAGGAAGCAACCCTGAAGCGCCTGCGCAAACGCGGCAATGCCGTCGCCCTGGAGGCCGCCAATCCCGCTTACGAGACCCGCATCTTCCCACCAAACCGTGTGAAGGTGCAGGGCCGCGTGATAGGATTATTGCGGAAGTACTAGCCACCGGTGAGGCGGTGAGCGGGACATGGTGGACAGCTTTCCAAATTTTTGGCACCGTCGTTGTGCACCGTGGTTGGACGCCAATCCGGTTGCCGTGCTGTTGCCTCGTCCTTGACGTGGCCGAGCAGTAAGAAGATGCCCCCTTCCGCGGGAAATTCTGCTGCCTTGCTGATGCTTCAATAGAAAATCGTAAGCTCTGTCCTAGTAAGACAGTCTCAGCAGGTCACGAAGGTGTCTTCAGCCAAGACTGTTGCCGACCCCGCCTACACCGGTTGGGAACATCCTACAATCGGCACTGTAAGTCGAGCTGCGCGCCTGCGGGTTCCTGCCGTTCCAGCAGCGCGTCTCCACGACAGCTACTGGCACAGTAGATGCCAGATCTCAGGGCCGATACTCGCTAATTGGGCAAGAAACAAGTCAGAGCTTAGCGAATGCGGCCGTGAAGCCCTTGAGTGATAGCGTAAACTCTACACGCTCGCTGCTCCCGGCGGTTACCCCCAGATGAAGAAAGCTGCCGCCCTGGAGCGTAACAAGCAGATTGGCCGTCAGCTCAAGATCAGCGTAGCTGCCGTTCTGGTCAGCGATGACGATGGGCGTGTTCGTAGGCGCATTGTTGTCCACCCAGTAATCCACGCCCTTCTGCAGCTGAATGCCATGCGGCAGACTGATGCGCATCACGGCCGCGGCACTGGGCTGCGGTCGGAACACCGAAGCACCAACGAGCCGTTGCTGCGTCTCCTGTGCAATGAGCACCTGGCTCATCGTGCACACCAGCTCGCCCGTTTGAGCCTGGCTAGTGCAGTTGACGGTCCAAGGTTGAGGATTGTCGTTAGCCGTCGAACCGACCTGGATTGGGCCGCCTTGTGCCGGTGCAGGTTGAGCGGCGGGCGCAGCCTCTTGCGCCTGCACGGTTGCTTCTCGGACGGTCGCTATGCTCGCCATGCAGCCAGCACCTAGCAGGAGGAGGGTGGTGGCGCGGAAAAAAATGCGGCGCAAGTTCACAGTGAACACAAGGAGTTACTCCGCTGCGACGTGCCCGGGCGCTTAGAACTGCGCACGTAGCTGGCCGGTCACGCCGGCACCGAGGACGCGATCGCTGAAGCGGGCGTCGGCACGGACGGTGGCGTTGATCTGCTTGGGTCCATTACCCTCGAGG
Organism: Pseudomonadota bacterium; assembly: GCA_023427545.1. GTDB lineage: Bacteria > Pseudomonadota > Alphaproteobacteria > Rhizobiales > Devosiaceae > JAEZBF01. The sequence continues at coordinate 1,575 of JAEZBF010000149.1, read as the reverse complement.
ATCTTGACGTAGTTCAGGCCCAGGCTGACCTCGCCGATCGTGCCGAGGTGGGTGGAGACCACCTGCTGGCTGATGTTCGTGGCAGGATCGAAGAACGTCGCCGTCGGATTGGCCGCGAAGTCGTTGTAGATCGTCGCGGTTCCGAACGGAGTGACCGCCGACACCTCGTCGGGCAGCACGATGGTCTTGGCCAGGGTGGCACCCACGAAGCCCACGAGGCTGTTGGAGGTATCGGGCGTCAGGGTCTGGCCGCTCGTGAAGGGGAGCGCCGTGCCCGTCGTCTGGGACGCCGAGAAGCCGGCGGTCGGCACGAAGTTCATCTCCTTGACCGGGATGGCGTAGCTGGCGCTGCCCGACAGGGTGTAGCGGGTAGTCGTCAGCCTGGCGTCGACCAGGTTGATGGCCGGGTTGTTGAAGGTGAAGTCGGTGATATCGACACGCGCCTGCACGTCGGCCGAGAACGCGCCCTTGGCAACGGTGGCATAGGCGCCGCCGAAGCCCTGCTTGAAGCTGGCATTGGTCGTGCCAAGGTTCGGAACCGGTTGGCTCGACACGCCGGCATTGGCGCCTGCGATCACACCCGCCGCGACATCGAAGCCGCTCTCCTTGACGTTGAAGCAGGCGAGATCGAGGCCGAACTGCACGCCGGCATAGGCCAGGTCGACCTGAGCGCTCGCGGCGAAGGTCGGCGGGGCGGTCGTGGTACCGGTCGCCCGCACACCGCCGCCGGTCGCACGCATCCAGGGGCCGGGGCCGCAGTGGTTGGGCTCGACGTCGGCGGCGAGGCCGGAGACGAAGGGGCTCGAGGGGCGGTTGACAATGGCGCCGATGGTCGACTGCACAATGGCGATGTTGCCGGCGATGCCGCCAAGCGCTGCCGGGTTACCGGCGCTGCGGACCACCCAGTCGCCGTTCGCCCCGTCCTGGACGAGCTGGTAGGCAATCAGGCCCGCGTTCGGCAGGTTGCTTGCCGTGAACGTTCCGGTGTTGACGACGCCCTGATTGAGATCGGCCACCTTGATATCCGGCTGCAGGTTCTGCGTCAGACCGAGGTTGCGGAAATCGAAGTTGTAGGTGCCGCTGTAGACGCCGCCGACAACCACCTGGTCACCGAGACGCGGTCCGCCGACGCCGCCATCCGCCAGGTCGAGGTCGGCCATGATGGTGCCGGTACCCGACATCGCTCCACCAATGGTGAAGACGTCCTGGGTGTCGGCATCCTGCATGTTGATGACGCCACCGGTGCCATTGAAGCTGCCCGTCAACGAGGTCGCTCCGCCGGGCGCTGAAGTCGCCGCGTTCCACAATCCGGCATTGGTGAGCACGCTGCCGTTCCAGACGCCGAAGTTGTTGATCGTGCCGGTGTTGGTCGCGACGTTGCCGTTCCAGATGGCGTTGTTGGTGATCACCGACGGCGCACTGTTGAACAGGTCATCGAAGACCGTGCCGTTGTTGGTGATCGACCCGCCGGTGGCATTGATGTTGCCGCTGACGTTCAGCGTCGCCCCGCCCGCGATCAGAACCGTCCCCGTGTTGTTGAGGTCATCGGCCGCGTCATTTCCGACAGTGAAGGTG